>JBAXLX010000016.1:0-21226 GCA_037134595.1 Pseudomonadota bacterium | reverse complement strand
TGCCAGATCACTACTGGGCGACTGATCTATCAGGGGCTTTGATGCAGCGCGGCTATGACACAGAACTTACCGACAAATCCCGCCTGACCCCCGATCACCTGATCGAAGATGCCAATTTCGACTTCAACGGCCTACCGGATGACATCGACTATGCCATCGCCTTTGCCGTCTTCACCCACCTGCCCCTGACATTCCTGCAAGCGGCGCTCCCCAAAATCCGCCGCAGCTTTCCGCGCCTGCAAAAGCTGCTCTTCACCGTCTTTCTGGCCCCCGATGCCACCCAAGCCCGTGCACCCCTGCGCCAGCCTGACGGCGTGGTGACCCACCCTGACCGCGCGCCGTATCACCATCTGGCGGCAGATGTTCTGGCCGCCACCCAAGCCGCAGGCTTTGCAGCCAAACTCTCCGACCCCTATCTGCCGCGCGGCCAGCGGCTGTGCACCGCCCTGCCCGTCTGAATCCTGACAGATTTCCAACCAAAATATGAATTGTGATCACAGAAAATTTTCCTGTGATCACAATTGTCGCTTTTCCCGACCCCTCTCGCATTTGGCAATTTGAACAGGCGCAAATCTGTGCCAAAAGCCTGCAAAACCACCATATGCGGGGCGCAAGATGAACATTCACGAATATCAGGCCAAGGCCCTGCTGCGCAGTTACGGCATTCCCGTGTCAGACGGGCGCTTTGTGACGCGGGCCGAAGATGCCAAATCCGCCGCAGGCG
The DNA here is from genome assembly GCA_037134595.1 of Pseudomonadota bacterium. GTDB lineage: Bacteria > Pseudomonadota > Alphaproteobacteria > Rhodobacterales > Rhodobacteraceae > Stagnihabitans. The sequence continues at coordinate 20,502 of JBAXLX010000016.1, read as the reverse complement.
AGCTGGATGGCCCGCTGTGGGTCGTCAAAGCGCAAATCCACGCCGGTGGCCGTGGCAAGGGCCATTTTGTTGAGGCTGAGGCCGGTGAAAAAGGCGGCGTGCGTCTGGCGCGCTCGGTCGAAGAGGCGGCGGAATTCACCCGCCAGATGCTGGGGCGCACTCTTGTGACGCTGCAAACGGGGCCGCATGGCAAACAGGTCAACCGCATCTACATCGAAGACGGTTCTGACATTGCCCGTGAATTCTATCTGGCCTTGCTGATCGACCGCTCCACCTCGCGCATTTCCATCGTCTGCTCGACCGAAGGCGGGATGAGCATTGAAGAGGTGGCGCATAACACGCCCGAAAAAATCCTGTCCTTCTCGGTCGATCCCGCCGCTGGCTTTTCTGAATACCACGGCCGCCGCGTGGCCTTTGCGCTGGGTCTGTCGGGGGGCCAAGTCAAGCAATGCGTGGGTATTGTGAAGAACCTCTACCGTCTGTTTGTCGAAAAAGACATGGACATGCTGGAGATTAACCCCTTTGTCGTGCTCAAAGACGGCGGGTTGAAGCTGTTGGATGCCAAGATGAGCTTTGACGGCAACGCCATGTTCCGTCACCCCGAAATCGCCGCCTTGCGCGACGAGACGGAAGAAGACGCCAAGGAACTCGCCGCTTCTAAGTTCGACCTGAACTATATCGCGCTAGAGGGCGAGATTGGCTGCATGGTCAACGGCGCGGGTCTGGCTATGGCCACGATGGATATCATCAAGCTGTACGGCGCAGAACCGGCCAACTTTCTGGATGTGGGCGGCGGGGCGACCAAAGAAAAGGTCACCGAGGCGTTCAAGATCATCACCTCTGACCCCAATGTCAAAGGCATTTTGGTCAATATCTTCGGCGGCATCATGCGCTGTGACATCATCGCCGAAGGCGTGATTGCTGCGGTCAAGGAAGTGGGCCTGAAAGTGCCGCTGGTCGTGCGGCTGGAAGGCACCAATGTGGAACTGGGCAAAGACATCATCCGCAGCTCTGGCCTGAACGTCATCGCCGCTGACAACCTGTCGGATGCGGCCAAGAAGATCGTCACAGCGGTGAAGGGTTAATCACATGTCCGTTCTCGTTAACAAAGCCACCCGCGTCATCTGCCAAGGCTTCACCGGATCGCAAGGCACGTTCCATTCCGAACAGGCCATCGCTTACGGCACCCAGATGGTGGGCGGTGTCACCCCGGGCAAGGGCGGCACCAGCCACCTTGGCTTGCCAGTCTATGACAGCGTGCACGATGCGCGTCAGGCCACGCAGGCCAATGCCTCGGTCATCTATGTGCCTCCGCCCTTTGCCGCTGACTCGATCCTTGAGGCGATTGACGCCGAGATGGAGCTGATCGTTTGCATCACCGAAGGCATTCCGGTGCTCGATATGATGAAGGTCAAGCGCGCCTTGATCAATTCCAAATCCCGCCTGATCGGCCCGAACTGCCCCGGCGTTATGACACCGGGCGAATGCAAGATCGGCATCATGCCCGGCTCGATCTTCTCGCGCGGCTCGGTCGGGGTTGTGTCACGCTCGGGCACGCTGACCTACGAGGCGGTCAAGCAGACCACCGATGTGGGACTTGGCCAATCTTCGGCCGTGGGCATTGGCGGCGATCCGATCAAGGGCAGCGAGCATATCGACATTCTCGAGATGTTCTTGGCCGACCCTGACACCCATTCCATGATCATGATCGGCGAAATCGGCGGCGCTGCCGAAGAAGACGCCGCCCAGTTCCTGAAAGACGAAAAAAAGCGCGGCCGCTGGAAACCCACCGCAGGCTTTATCGCAGGCCGCACAGCGCCGACAGGTCGGCGCATGGGCCATGCCGGTGCCATCGTCGCCGGCGGCAAAGGCGATGCCGACAGCAAGATCGAGGCGATGAAATCCGCCGGCATCATCGTGGCCGATAGCCCCGCGACCTTGGGCGAAGCCGTGATGAAAGCCTTGGGACATTAAGCTTTTCACAAGGGGGGGTCCGCCCCCCTTGCGCGCATTTTCAAAAGGCCCGGATCATGACCGAACAGACCCCGAACGCCGCCTTCCACGCCTCGTCCTTTTTGCAAGGCACCAATGCCGATTACGTCGACCAACTGGCCGCGCGGTATGCGACGGACCCGGCCTTGGTCGATGGTCAATGGGCCGAATTCTTCCGGCTTTTGGGCGATTCAGGGCTGGAACAAAAGCGCCAAGCGGCTGGCCCGTCGTGGGCGCGGGCGGATTGGCCACCACAACCCAATGACGATCTGACCTTGGCCATGACGGGCGAATACCCCGCCGAGGCCAAATCTGCGGGCAAGAAAATCACCGAAAAAGCGGCGGAACAGGGCATATCCCTGACCGACGCCCAAGTGCGCCGCGCCGTGCTGGATTCGGTGCGCGCCATCATGCTGATCCGCGCCTACCGTATTCGCGGCCACCTTGCCGCCGACCTTGACCCATTGGGCATTGTCGAACGCGGCAACCACCCCGAACTTGACCCCGCCTCTTACGGCTTCACCGACGGTGATATGGACCGCCCGATTTTCATCGACATGGTGCTGGGGCTTGAAATGGCGTCAATGCGCCAGATCGTCGAGATCGTGAAGCGCACCTACTGCGGCACCTTTGCGCTGCAATATATGCATATCTCTGACCCCGATCAGGCGGGCTGGCTGAAAGAGCGTATCGAAGGCTATGGCAAGGAAATCGGCTTCACCCGCGAAGGGCGCAAAGCCATCCTTAACAAGCTGGTCGAGGCTGAGGGTTACGAAAAATTCCTGCAAATTAAATACATGGGCACCAAACGCTTCGGCCTTGACGGGGCCGAGGCGCTGATCCCCGCGATGGAGCAGATCATCAAGCGCGGCGGCAGTCTGGGTCTGCGCGAGATCAATTTTGGCATGCCCCACCGGGGCCGTCTGAACGTTTTGGCCAATGTGCTGCAAAAGCCCTACAAGGCGATTTTCCACGAATTCCAAGGCGGCAGCTACAAGCCCGAAGATGTCGACGGGTCGGGTGATGTGAAATACCACCTTGGCGCGTCCTCTGACCGGATCTTTGATGGCAATTCGGTGCACCTGTCGCTGACCGCCAACCCCTCGCACCTCGAGGCCGTCAACCCCGTGGTGCTGGGCAAGGTCCGCGCCAAGCAAGACCAGATCGGCGATGCCGACCGTCACCAAGCCATGCCCGTGTTGCTGCACGGCGATGCGGCCTTTGCCGGACAAGGCGTTGTGGCCGAATGCTTTGGTCTGTCAGGGCTGAAAGGCCACCGCACGGGTGGGACGATCCACATCGTGGTCAACAACCAGATCGGCTTTACCACCTCGCCCTCTTATTCGCGCTCGTCGCCCTATCCGACCGACATCGCCTTGATGGTCGAAGCGCCGATCTTCCACGTCAACGGCGATGATCCCGAAGCCGTGGTGCATGCCGCCAAAGTCGCCACCGAATTCCGCCAGAAGTTCCACAAAGACGTGGTTATCGACATCTTCTGCTACCGCCGCTTTGGCCATAACGAGGGCGACGAGCCCATGTTCACCAATCCGGCGATGTACACCCGCATTCGCAAGCAAAAGACCACCTTGCAGCTTTATGCCGAGCGTCTGGTCAAAGACGGCCTGATGCCCGAAGGCGAGATCGAGGATTTGAAAGCCGCCTTTCAGGCCAAGCTGAACGAAGAATTCGAAGCGGGCAAAGCCTATAAACCCAACAAGGCCGATTGGCTGGATGGGCGCTGGAAAAACATGCAGCCCAAGGATCTCGAGCATTACCAGCGCGGCGAAACCTGGATCAAACCCGAAACCATGGCCGAAGTTGGCGCAGCCCTGACCCGCGTGCCCGAAGCCTTTGATCTGCATAAAACCGTGGCCCGCCAGTTGGACGGCAAAAAAGAGATGTTCGCCACAGGCAAGGGCTTTGATTGGGCCACCGCCGAGGCGCTGGCCTTTGGCAGCCTTGTGACCGAAGGCTTCCCGGTGCGCCTGTCTGGCCAAGATTGCACGCGCGGCACCTTTAGCCAGCGCCATTCGGCCTTTGTCGACCAAGTCACCGAAGCGCGGCACTACCCGCTCAACCACATCCGCCCGGGCCAAGCGCGTTACGAAGTCATCGATTCCATGCTGTCGGAATATGCGGTTTTGGGCTTTGAATACGGCTATTCCTTGGCCGAACCCAATGCCTTGACCATGTGGGAAGCGCAGTTTGGCGATTTCGCCAATGGCGCGCAGATCATGTTTGACCAGTTCATCTGTTCGGGCGAAAGCAAATGGCTGCGCATGTCGGGCCTTGTGTGCCTGCTGCCGCATGGCTTTGAAGGCCAAGGGCCAGAGCATTCCTCGGCCCGTCTGGAACGCTTCTTGCAATCGTCCGCGCATGACAACTGGATCGTGGCCAATTGCACCACACCGGCCAACTATTTCCACATCCTGCGCCGCCAGATGCACCGCGATTTCCGCAAACCGCTGATCTTGATGACGCCCAAGTCGCTGCTGCGCCACCCGATGTGCGTCTCGGATGCCGCCGATTTCACCAACGGGTCCACCTTCCACCGCGTGCTGTGGGATGATGCGCAAAAGGGCCATTCGGCCTTGACGCTGAGTGCCGATGACAAGATCAAGCGCGTGGTGATGTGCTCGGGCAAGGTGTACTATGACCTTCTGGCCGAACGCGATGCACGCGGGCTGACCGACACTTACCTTATGCGCGTCGAACAGCTTTACCCCGTGCCCACCGTGCCCTTGACCGAAGAACTGGGCCGCTTCAAAAACGCCGAATTCGTCTGGTGTCAGGAAGAACCCAAAAACGCCGGCGCTTGGTCTTTTATCGAGCCCGAGATCGAAGCCTTGCTTGTCAAGGTCGGCGCGAAATTCAGCCGCCCGCGCTATGCCGGGCGCATCGCCTCGGCCTCCCCCGCGACGGGACTGGCGAGCAAACACAAAGCCGAACAAACAGCCCTCGTCAACGACGCGTTGGCCTGAGGAGGAGATGGTTATGACCGATGTAATGGTACCCGCCTTGGGCGAAAGCGTCACCGAAGCCACCGTTTCGACCTGGTTCAAAAAGCCCGGCGATGTGGTCAAGCTGGACGAGATGCTGTGCGAATTGGAAACCGATAAGGTGTCCGTCGAAGTGCCCAGCCCCGCTGCAGGGGTCTTGGCCGAGATCATAGCCCCCGAAGGCACCACTGTGCCCGCAGGCGCACGTCTGGCCATTGTCACCGAAGGTGCCACCGCCCCAGCCGTAGCCCCCAAAGCCGCAGCCCCCGCCGTAACAGCCCCCGTGGCCCCTGCCGCCAAAGATGTCGAGGACGCCCCCGCCGCCAAAAAAGCCATGGCCGAAGCGGGCCTAACCGCCGCCCAAGTCACCGGCACCGGCCGCGATGGCCGCATCATGAAGGAAGATGTGGCCAAGGCCGTAGCCGCCCCCGCAGCCGCAGCCGCCTCAACTCCCGCGCCCGCCGCCATCCCCCGCGCGCCGATTCCCGCCGACGATGCCGCCCGCGAAGAGCGCGTCAAGATGACCCGCCTGCGCGCCACCATCGCCAAACGCCTGAAAGACGCGCAAAACACCGCCGCCATGCTGACCACCTATAACGAGGTCGACATGTCCGGCGTGATGGAGCTGCGCAACACCTACAAAGACGTGTTTGAAAAGAAGCACGGGGTGAAGCTGGGCTTTATGTCGTTCTTCGTCAAAGCCTGTATCCATGCTTTGAAAGAAATTCCCGAGGTGAATGCCGAAATCGACGGGCAGGATGTGGTCTATAAAAACTACGTCCACATGGGTGTCGCAGTCGGCACGCCCAACGGTCTGGTCGTGCCCGTGCTGCGCGATGCCGATCAGATGAGCTTTGCCGGCATCGAAAAGAAGATCGCCGAAATGGGGGCGCGGGCGCGCGACAACAAGCTGACCATGGCCGATATGCAGGGCGGGTCTTTCACCATTTCGAACGGCGGGGTTTACGGCTCGCTGATGTCCTCGCCCATCTTGAACCCGCCGCAATCGGGCATCTTGGGGATGCACAAGATCCAAGACCGTCCCGTGGTGGTGGCAGGCCAGATCGTGATCCGCCCGATGATGTATCTGGCGCTGTCCTATGACCACCGCATCGTCGATGGCAAAGGCGCCGTGACCTTCCTTGTGCGCGTGAAAGAGGCGCTGGAAGATCCCCGCCGCTTGTTGATGGATTTGTAACATTCTTAGATAGATTGGGAACATTATGACCTCCGAACTCACCGCCCTTACCCTTGCGGCTTTGGTCCAAGTGGCCCAATTCACGCTGTTCGCCGTTCCTGCGAATATCGACCTGACGGTGACCTATACCCTAACCCCACGCGACACACCGCCGCCCAAGCCCCTGTCCAAGATCACCGCCCGCTTGGGCCGTGCGCTCAACAACCATTTCGAAGCGCTGATTTTGTTCACCATCGCGGTGGTCGTCGTGACCTTGGGCCAAAAATCCAGCCCCCTGACCGTCACCTGTGGCTGGGCCTATCTTGCCGCCCGCATTCTATATGTGCCTGCCTATGCCTTTGGCTGGCAGCCGTGGCGGTCGCTGATCTGGAGCGTGGGGCTGATCGCCACCACCGTTATGCTTGTGGCAGCGCTGGTCTAAAGGCCGCGCCCGCCCCGTTCAAAGGATAAAGACTATGGCAGAGTTTGATGTGATCGTGATCGGTGCCGGCCCCGGCGGCTATGTCTGTGCCATCCGTGCGGCGCAACTGGGGCTAAAGGTCGCCGTGGTCGAGGGCCGCGACACCTTGGGCGGCACCTGCCTGAACGTAGGCTGCATCCCCTCTAAGGCGCTGCTCAACGCCACGCATCAGCTGCACGAAGTGCATGAAAACTTTGAAAAGATGGGCCTGATGGGCGCCGCCCCCCGTGTGGATTGGTCCAAAATGCAGGCCTATAAAGACGATGTGGTGGGTGGCAACACCAAGGGCATCGAGTTTTTGTTCAAGAAAAACAAGGTGACATGGCTGAAAGGCTGGGGCAGCATTCCCGCGGCCGGACAGGTGAAAGTCGGCGATGACCTGCACAGCGCCAAACATATCATCCTTGCCACAGGCTCTGAACCCGCCAGCCTGCCCGGCGTGACCGTGGATGAGGCGAAGGTTGTCACCTCGACCGGCGCTCTTACCCTGCCGCAAATCCCCGCCACGATGACGGTGATCGGCGCAGGCGTGATCGGGCTGGAACTCGGCTCGGTCTATGCCCGTTTGGGCACCAAGGTGACCGTGATCGAATATCTTGACGTGATCACCCCCGGCCAAGACGCCGAGGTGCAAAAGACCTTCCAAAAGATCCTGACCAAACAGGGCCTGACCTTCATTCTGGGGGCCGCCGTGCAAGGGGTCACCGGCACCACCACGACCTACAAACGCCGCAGCGACGGGGTCGAGGCGTCTGTCACCGCCGATGTCGTCCTGCTCGCGACAGGCCGCAAACCCTATACCGCTGGCCTAGGTCTTGAAGCGCTTGGGGTCGAGATGGGCCCTCGCGGCACGATCAAAACCGATATCCACTTTGCCACCAATATCCCCGGCCTTTACGCCATCGGCGACGCCATCGCAGGCCCGATGCTGGCCCATAAGGCCGAAGACGAAGGCATGGCTGTCGCCGAAATTGTGGCGGGCAAACATGGGCATGTGAATTACAACGTCATCCCCGGCGTGATCTACACCACGCCCGAAGTCGCCTCGGTCGGGGCCACCGAAGAGCAACTGAAAGACCAAGGCCGCGCCTATAAGGTCGGCAAGTTCTCCTTCATGGGCAATGCCCGCGCCAAAGCGGTGTTTCAAGCCGACGGCTTTGTCAAAATTCTGGCCGACACCGCCACCGACCGCATCTTGGGGGCCCATATCATTGGCCCTGCCGCAGGCGATCTGATCCATGAAATCTGCGTTGCAATGGAATTTGGTGCCTCGGCCCAAGACTTGGCCCTGACCTGCCACGCCCACCCGACCTATTCCGAAGCCGTGCGCGAAGCCGCCCTCGCTTGCGGTGACGGCGCGATCCACGCCTAAAATCCCCCCCCGCACCCCCCTATTTCATACTTGCCCAAATATCCCACGGGGGTGCGGGGGTGTGAAACCCCCGCTCTTGCAACGGGTGCGGGGGTGTGAAACCCCCGCTCTTGCAACGGGTGCGGGGGTGTGAACCCCCCGCTTTGCGGCGACCACCCCTAACGCTCGGTCAGTTTCAACTCGATCCGCCGGTTTTGCGCCTGCGCTTCGGGCGTATCGCCCAAGGCCACCGGCTGGTACTGGCCAAAGCCCGCCGCCGCCAAGCGTTCGGGCGGAAATCCCAAGACATCTGTCATATACCGCACCACCGACAAAGCGCGGGCTTGGCTGAGCTCCCAGTTGTCGTGAAAATCGCCCGTCCCTGACAGCGGCACATTGTCGGTATGCCCGTCAACCCGGATGATCCAGTTCAAGCCCGCCGGAATATCGGGCACCACGCGCTGCAGCGTTTCAACCACTTTGGCAATCTGGGCCTGCCCCTCGGGGGCCAGATCAGCCGCCCCTTGTTGAAACAGCACTTCGGAGGAAAACACAAACCGGTCGCCCACCACCCGCACCCCGGGCTGGCCCGCCAGAAGTTTGGACAATTGGCCAAAGAATTCCGAGCGGTACTTGGTCAAATCCTGATTTTCCGCCTTCAGCCGATCCGCCTCGGCCGCTTCCAGTTCGGCGCGTTTTTTCTGTTCGGCGGCGACTTGGGCCAAGGCTTGGTTCAACTGGCTGCCAAGGGCCGAGATTTGCACGTTGTTCTGGCTGTCTTTCCGTGCTGAGTCGTCCAGCATCGCTTGCAACTGCGACAATTGCGACCGAAGGCTGCTCAATTGCTGGTTTAACAGCGCCACATCGCGGGCTTGGTTGGCCAGCTCGGCTTCTTTTTGCGACAGAATTCTTTGCGCCTCGGCCAGCGCGATCTCTTTTCGGGTTTTCGCGCCAGACAGGTCGGTCTTTTCGGCTTGGGCGGCGGCCAGCAAGGTCAAAGTATCTTCCGCCTTCTGACGCTGTTCTTCCAACGAAAGCGTCATGGCGGTCAGTTCGGCCTGCGAGGATTTAAGCTTCTCGCGCAAGGCTTGGGCGGCAGCGGCATCAACCAGACGCTGCGCTTCGGCCGCGCTTAACTGTGCTTGCAAGGTGCTGGCCGATCCTGACACGCTGGCCAAAGCGGCCGCCTTTTCTTCGTTTTTGCGTTTAAGATCGTCCAACGCCTTTTGCGCCGCCGCAGCCTCGGCGGTTCGCTGGGTTAGGGCGGCGGTGAGTTCATCTTTCAGCGCGCTGACCGTGCCGGTGGCCGCCGTCAAAGCCGCCGCCTTTTCAGCGTCTTGGCGCTTTAGGTCTTCAATCAGGGCCTGCAAAGCCGCCGTGCGGGCAGCGGCAAGGCGGGCCGCCTCAGTGCCCGCATCAATTTCATCGCGGGCTTTGGCAAGGGCCAATGTCACGGCGTCTTTTTGCGACATCACCTTGTCTTGCGCCGCCTTGATCTGCGCGATTGAGGCGGTGAGCGCCCCGATTTGGTCTTTCTGCCCCGCCGTCTGCGCCAAAAGCCCCGCGACTTGGGTTTCAAAGCTGGCAATTTTGCTTTGGGCTGACGCCAGTTCGCCTTCTTTGGCCGAAAGCTGGCTGGACAGCGTGGCAATCAGTGTCGTTTGCGCCGCGCCTTGCGTCTGGGCTTGGGTCAATTCGGTGGTCAGACTTGTGACTTGGTCGGACAAGTCCGCCGCTTTGGTCTTTTCCAGCCCCAAAGCGTCGGCCAATTGCGCCACCTGATCGTTCAACTGGTTCAATTCGCTGCTTTGGGTGTTGATCGTATCGCGCAGCACCGATTGGGCCACGGTCAGGATCGTCAGCACGAACATCATCACCATCAAAAGCGTGGTGACCGCATCCACAAACCCTGCCCAGATATTGGGTTGTTCGCGACTTCTGCGGCTTAATCCCATGGTTAGCCGCGCCCCGTGTTACCGCGCGTCAAAGACTTGATCGCGGCTGTCAGGGCTGCCAAGTCGCCGCGCAGATCGGCCAAAGTTTCTTGGCGTCCGGCCGACAACTCTTCCAGAATGCGCAGCAATTGCACGTCGATCGAGCGCAGGCGCATCCGGCTTTCGGCGTCGGAATAGCCCTGCGCCGCGCTTTCCGTCGCGGCAAGGACCGCGATCATCTTATCTTGCCCCGCCACCAAGCGGTTCAGTGCCGCGACTTGGCCGCTTTCGGCCTCCACCCCTTGCGACAGGCGTCGCACGGCGGTGGCCAGATCGGCGATCTTGGCGTCACTTTGGGCGCGGCTGGCTTCGGATTGGAAATAGATCGCCTGCATCGTCTCGATCTGAGACGCGACTTGCTCCAGAATCTGCGCCATTACCGCCTGATCGGGCGCTTCGCCCTCGGCCCCGGCAAATCCCAGACGGGTGATCGACGACACCCATTCTTCCAACTCGCGGTAAAAGCGGTTTTGGCCGTGGCTGGCGAACAGTTCCAGCAGGCCGACGATCAAAGACCCCGCCAAGCCCATCAGCGAGGAGGAAAACGCCGTGCTCATGCCGCCCAACTGCTCTTGCAGGCCATTCATCAGCTTGGAGAAAATCGCAACACCGGTTTCGCCCTCTTGTGGGGCTAGGGATTTGATCGTGCCGACGATGGCGGGGATCGTAGTGGCAAGGCCGTAAAACGTGCCCAAAAGCCCAAGGAAGATCAATAGGTTGGTCAGATAGCGCGTGATGTCGCGCGCTTCGTCAATCCGCGTGGCGACCGAATCCAGAATGGAATGCGCGTTCGACGAGGTGATCGAGCGCTTCGCCTCGCGCCCGCGCAAGAGCGCCGCTAAGGGGGCCAAAAGGCGCGGGGGGCGGGCATCGTCACTGCCATCTGCGCCGTTGGCGAAGTTTTCGATCCAGCGGACAGACTGGATCAAGATCAGCACCTGCCAGAAGCATGTGGCGATGCCCAGACTGAACACGCCAATGATAAAGGCGTTCAACCAAGGGTTGGTCTGCAAGATTTGCAGAACTTCTTGCCGAATAAGCCACAGGCCCGCCACAAGAAGTCCGCAGGCCACCAGCATGCTGACAATCTGGCGGATTGGCTGGGTAAACGAGATTTGCGACAAACCCTGCTGTTTCATGTGCCCGTTTCAGCCCGATCTTTAAAGATGTCCCCACAATAGCAGGCATTGCCTGTATGCCAAGCAAAACAGGATCAGCGCGCAATCCTTTTACGAAGCCAAACCTTGCACCATTATGACAAGTTGGTCCAGATCTGCATCCGCAATTCCCAAGGTGGAAAGATGCGCTGCCGTTTGCACCAGATAATCGCGATTGCTACCGCGCCCGCCCACAGCCTGGGTGATGATCCCCGCCTGCTCGCGCAAAGATAAGTCACCGCAATATTGTTCATGGTCTGGGTCAATCACATAGGCCAAGGCCGTCAAATCGCGGCCGTCGCGGGTGCGAACCGGCAGCCACTCCTCCAGATAGGCCGAAGAGATCAACTCGCGCGCCCGCAAGGCGGCCAAGGTCTGCTCCTCGGCCCCTGCGCTCACGCGAAAGGCCACGCCGTCACAAAAGGCCCCCGCCGCACGGTCCAGCGCCAGCACCAGCCCCATCCGCTCTGGCGTGCCGCGGTGGTGGATCGAGCGCATGCAAAAGCTGCGATGCCAGTCGGTCAGGCGGGCCACCTGCGCCTCGGCCACAGCAAAACCCGGGTCCCAGATCAGCGACCCATAGCCAAAGACCCAAAGCGGTTGCATCATGACCTATCCCTTTTCGTTGCCCGCTTGTAAACGGGGGGAAGGGCCAAGGAAAAGGGACGATCGAATGCGCTGGGTGCGGTTTTTGCTGTGGTTCGTGCTGGGGCTGGGGGTGCTTTGGGGCGGCTATTGGTTTGTGGGGGCGCGCGCTTTGGAAAAGGCGACGCAGGCGTGGTTTGACAGCCAGAAAGCCGCAGGCCGTGTGGCAGAGGCCAGCAGCATTTCGGTCGCAGGCTTTGCCGACCGCTTTGATCTGACGATCAGCGACCCAAGCCTGTCAGACCCGATCAGCGGATGGGGCTGGCAAGCGCCCTTTGTGCAAATCTTGGCGATGACATGGAAACCGTGGCATGTGATCGCCGCCCTGCCGCCGACCCAAGTGATCCATGCGCCCGACGGGCAAGATGTCACCCTGTCGTCCGGTCGCCTGATGGCGAGCGTCTTGATGCAGCCTACCCCCGCATTGCCCCTAAACCGCGCCGTGGTTGAGGGCGAGGGCTTGGACCTGTCGTCTTGGCAAGGCTGGCGGATGGGGGTGGATAAGGTTGTGTTCGCGGTGGAAAGCATGGCCGATCCAGCCAATACCTATCGGTTGGGCGCAGATATCGGCACGCTGACCCTGCCGCAGGCCTTTGCCCACCTCAGCGACCTTGGCCCTGCCCTCACCGCGCTGCATCTGGATGCCAAAGTGACCCTGTCTCAGCCCCTAGACCGCAGGGTGCAAAACCCCCAGCTTGAAGGCGTCACCCTTACCCAGTTTCACCTTGCATGGGGCGTGGTTGACCTGACCGCACAGGGCACATTCAAGCCTGATGCCCAAGGTCTGGCTGAAGGGCAGATTGACCTTCGCTTGAAAGGCTGGCGCAGCCTGCCTGCAGCGGCGGTGGCCTTGGGCCTTGTGCCCGCTTCCAACGAGGTGACAGTGCAGCGCGGGCTAGAGTTTCTGGCCAAGACCAGCCCCGACCCCGAGGTGATCTCTTTGCCGCTCAAACTGCAAAACGGGCAGATGAGCCTAGGCTTTATCCCCTTAGGCCCGGCACCTGCCTTAATTCAGCGGCAGTAATCACGCCCACCATGGGGGGCCACATCGAAATGGATGTGGTTTTCGTGGTATCCGTCCGACCCCGGCCCCAGAATGGTGTGAAAGATACCGCACCCCGCCTTTTGCGCCGCCTTGATCTGGCGGCCATAATCGGCGGCCACGGTCAGGGTCGCGCCAGAGACGGTCTTGAACCCTGCAATATCAATCGCCTGCCCTAACCCGTGGACCGAGACAGGATTGCCCGGCACATTGTTGCGCGGACGGCACGCGTAGCTGTCGGCCACGTTCAGGCGCACAATCGTGCCGTCAAAGGCGGGTTGCAGGCCGGTTGTGATCCACTTTGACAAGGCGCGGGCCTCAACGCAATTGATGGTCGCCGGCGGCACCAGGGTCACGCCGGCCACCTCGCTGACCAAAACCGGCGCGTCGATCTTGCAGCCCTTGGTGCGCGCTTGGATGGCGGGAAGGGCCTTGCCCTTGATCTCGGGGCTTTCGCACAGATATCCCGAAGCGGCAGCGGTCTTGGGCTTTTGCGCGCTGAAATCTGGCCGTTTCATCGGGCGAAAGCTGGCCAAGGGGTCGCCCAGCGATGCGGGCCTTGGCATGGGGTGGATCAGCGGCGTGCGAAAACAGGGCGCGGCAGGGGGCGGATATGGGCCAGATCTGCCTCTGCCCGCACCCCGCCGCTTGTCAGCAGCACCAGCCCCAAGGCCAAAGCCAGACGCACTTAGGCTTTGACCGACTTGCTGGCGGCAACCCGTCCAAAATCAGGAGCCGAAGTGTCTTGGCCAGCCTCAATAATCCCCCGCCTGATGGCGCGGGTGCGGGTGAAATAGTCAAACAGATGATCGCCGTCGCCCATCCGAATCGCGCGTTGCAGCACGAATAACTCTTCGGCAAAGCGGCCCAGAATATCCAAAACCGCGTCTTTGTTGGTCAAGAACACATCGCGCCACATGGTGGGGTCGCTGGCGGCAATGCGGGTAAAATCGCGAAAACCTGTGGCAGAATACTGGATCACCTCGCTGTTGGACACTTGTGCCAAGTGATCGGCCACGCCCACCATCGTATAGGCGATCAGATGCGGGGTGTGGCTGACCACGGCCAAGACCAGATCGTGGTGGGCGGGGTCCATCGTATCCACCTTGGCCCCCATCGCCTGCAGCAAATCGCTTAGGCGGGTAAGGGCCGCGCTGTCAGCATCGGCGGCGGGGGTCAAAAGCCACCAGCGGTTGTCAAACAGCGTGGCAAAGCCCGCGCGGGGGCCAGAATATTCCGTACCCGCCATCGGGTGGCCGGGGATAAACTGCACATTGGCCGGAATATGGGGCTGCACCGCGGCAATCACCGCCTGCTTGACCGATCCCACATCTGTCACCGTGGCCCCTGCCGCCAGATGCGGGCCAATTTCGGCGGCAATCGCGGCCATGGCGCCCACAGGCACGGCCAGCACGACCAGATCAGCGCCTGCCACAGCCTCGGCGGCGGTGGCGTAGACATGGTCGCACAGGCCAATTTCCAGCGCCACAGCGCGGGTGTCGGCCGATTTCGCATGGCCCACAATCTGCCCCGCCAGCCCCTTGGCCCGCATCGCATGCGCCATAGACGAGGCGATCAGCCCCAAGCCGATCAGCGCCACCTTTTGATAGATCACCGTCATTTCATGCCCTTAAACTGGCCAATCGCATGGGCCACCCTGCGGCAGGACGATTCGTCGCCAATCGTGATGCGCAAGCAATGCGGCAGCTTATAGCTCGCCACACGGCGCACGATCAGCCCTTGGGCTTGCAGATAGGTATCACAGGCCTCGGCCTCGGTGGCGCTGGCAAAGCGGGCAAGGATGAAATTCGCCATCGACGTGTCCGACGGCACGCCCAATTCGGCCAAGGCCAAGGCCAGCCAGTGGCGCATTTTGGCATTTTCGCTGCGGCATCGAGCGACAAAGTCTTGGTCGCGCACGGCGGCCTCGGCCACCTCTTGCTGGGTGTTGGACAGGTTAAAGGGGCCACGAATGCGGTTGAGCACGTCGATAATGGCACGCGGGCCATAGCCCCAGCCCACCCGCAGCCCGCCCAAGCCGTAAATCTTGGAAAAGGTCCGCGTCATCACCACGTTTGAGCGCCGGTCCACCAGCGCGGCCCCGCCGTCATAGCCTTCGACAAATTCGGCATAAGCCCCGTCCAGCACCAAAATCGCCTGCGCGGGCAGACCTTCGGCAAGGCGTTCAACCTCAGCCGCGGAAATCATCGTGCCGGTGGGGTTGTTTGGATTGGCGAGAAAGACCAGCTTGGTGCGCCGGTTGCAGGCGCGCAAAATGGCGTCAACATCGGTGATCCGCTCACGCTCGGCCACTTCGACGGGGGTGGCCCCGGCGGCAGTGGCCGAGATGCGGTACATCAAAAAGCCGTGTTCGGTGAAGACGACCTCGTCTTTCACACCTGCGTAAGCTTGACACAGAAAGTGGATGATCTCGTCCGACCCCACACCGCAAATGATCCGGTCCGCATCCAGCCCATGCACTTCGGCAATGGCATGGCGCAGGCTGGCATGGTCGGTTGAGGGATAGCGGTGGATCTGGTGGACCGAGCGTAAAAACGCCTCTTTCGCCTTATCCGATGGGCCAAAGGGGTTCTCGTTCGACGACAGCTTGACCACATTGGCCACCCCCGCCACAGCGGCCTTGCCACCCTCATACAGGGCGATGTCGAGGATACCGGGTTTGGGGCGGATGGGGTCGGTCATGCATAATCCTTCGATCTTGACCCGCGTTTTAACCGCAGGGGCGGGCAAGTTCCACCGCCAATTCGCCTGACCTGCGATTTGAGGGGCGCCAAAAGCAAAGGGCCCGCCAATGGCGGACCCTGCTTGGCCCCAAAAGGGCCATGATCTGTGAAAAGATCAGTTCTTGGCGTAGTATTCGACCACGAGGTTCGGTTCCATTTTGACCGGATAGGGCACGTCGCCCAGCGTGGGGGTGCGCACGAATTTCACGGTCAGTTTGGATTGGTCAACTTCGATATAGTCAGGAATCTCACGCTCGGCCAAGGCCAAGGCCTCGGTGATCGCGGCCATTTGCTTGGACTTCTGGCGCACTTCGATGATGTCGCCTTCGTTCACGCGGTAAGATGCGATGTTCACCGGCTTGCCGTTCACATGGACATGGCCATGGTTGACGAACTGGCGTGCGGCAAACACGGTCGGCACCAGCTTGGCGCGGTAGACGACCGCGTCCAAGCGACGCTCCAGCAGACCCACCAGCGCTTCGCCGGTATCGCCACGCTGGCGTTCAGCGTCGGCATAGATCTTGCGGAACTGCTTTTCGGTCAAATCGCCGTAGTAGCCTTTCAGCTTTTGCTTGGCGCGCAGCTGCGTACCAAAGTCAGACAGCTTGTTCTTGCGGCGCTGGCCATGCTGGCCGGGGCCGTATTCGCGCTTGTTCACCGGAGACTTCGGACGGCCCCAGATGTTTTCGCCCATACGGCGGTCAATTTTATACTTGGCAGACGTGCGTTTGGTCACGGCTGATCTCCTTCGTTACAGGTTTTGGATTTGCCGAAAGCCGGTTTGCATCGGGGCGGTTCATCTTGCGATGATCCCTGCCCGCTTTTGCTGTCCCGACCCCGGAGAACCCAAAGGGAAGGGCGTTGTCCTTTGATCTTGCGACCCGACAGGCATCTTCTTGCGAAGGCCACCAACACCAATGAAAGCCGCAAGAGCGATCTTGCAACTGGGCGGCTTATACAGGCCAAGCGGGCAGAGTCAACACGGCATGGCCCCCCTATTGCCCGACAAACTCCTGCCCCGTGGCAAGTGCCAAGCCATCGACGACGGCGGTAAAAGCATCGGAGCTTTGCACCGTGGCCTTGGGGCACAGGGCCTGCGCCTCCTCGGCCACCAAGCCCATCAGGCTTGACCCGCCCACCAAGATCACCGTGCCGATCTGGTCAGCCCCCACCCCCGCCATGGCCAAAGTCTCACCCGCAGCTTTGCGCAAGCCCTCGCGGTAGCGCGCCAGCGCGGCATCGAGTGAGGCGCGGGTGATGGGCGCACTTAACCCCGGCTCGACCCGCTCCATCACGATGCGCGCACCCTCTTGCCCGCGATTGGCGCTGATCTTGCCGCGTTCCACCGCAAAGGCCAGATCGTGGCCCAATTCATCCTTGAGCACCGTCGCCAACCGCCGCATCAAGCGCGGTTTGACCGCCAGCTTGACCATCTCTGCCACCAGCGATTTGGTTTCGGGGGTGTAAAGGAAGGGGATCTTGGCCCAAGTCGACAGGTCGACATACAGGTGGTTGGGCACGGGCAAGACCCCCTCGCCCATCTGGCGGCGCAGGGTGGATGTGCTGCCCAAATGCGGCATGGCATGGGCCATTGACACGGCATGGTCAAAATCCGTCCCGCCCAGCCGGATGCCGTGGCTGGCCAAGATGCGAACGCGGCCATTTTCCACGCGAAACACCGAAAAGTCGGATGTGCCGCCGCCGATGTCATAGATCAACCCGATCTCGCCCGCCCGCCCAAGGCCATGGGTGGCCAAGGCGGCGGCTTCGGGTTCAAAGACAAAGCGCACATCGTGAAAGCCTGCGGCGAGATAACAGCCGCGCAGATCGGCCTCGGCCCGTGCATCGCGGGCGGGGTCGGCGGTGTGAAAATGCACCGGACGGCCCGACACCACGCGGTCAAAAGGGCGCTCGGCTGCAGCTTCGGCGCGGGTTTTGACTGTGACCAGAAAGGCCGTGACGATATCGGCCAAGGTCCGCCTTTTGCCGCCGATCAGCCGCGCCTCGTGAAACAGCGCCGTCCCCAGAACCGATTTCAAGGCGCGCATGTAGCGGCCTTCTTCGCCGCTGATCAGCGCCTCGGCGGCTTGCACACCGATCTGCATCGCGCCCTTGTCGGCGGGAAAGAACACCGCCGTGGGCACGGTGTCTGATCCGGTTTCAATCGCCAAACGGCGCACCTTGCCCGCTTCCAGCACAGCCGCGGCAGAGTTCGAGGTGCCAAAGTCTATCGCAAGCGTGGTTTGGGTCATGTGCGGCCTATTGTGGGGCAAAGGCCGCCCAGCTATCCAATCGCCCAAGTGCGCGCAAGATGCGGCTTACATCTGGCCCAAGGGCGGGCGCGGGATATAAGGCGCTTCCAGCTCGGCGATCTGGCCTTGGGTCAGTACAAGGTCCAAGCCGGCAATCGCCCCAGCCAACTGATCAGGCTTGGTCACGCCGACAATTGGCGCCGTCACCCCCGGCTTTTGGCGCACCCAAGCCATGGCCACTTGCGCCATGGGGCGGCCAAGCTGGGCGGCAAGGCTTTGCACGGCACGGATCACCCGCGCATCGGTTTCGGCGGTTTTGTCGAACAGGAACTTCATATAGCCATCTTTGCCCGTCCGCTCGGTCGCAGCCCCCACCGGACGGGCCAGCTTGCCACGGGCAATCGGGC
The DNA here is from genome assembly GCA_037134595.1 of Pseudomonadota bacterium. Lineage (GTDB taxonomy): Bacteria > Pseudomonadota > Alphaproteobacteria > Rhodobacterales > Rhodobacteraceae > Stagnihabitans. The sequence continues at coordinate 2,258 of JBAXLX010000016.1, read as the reverse complement.
TCCACGGGATCAGGCCCACGCCTTGGTCGCGGCACAGGGGGATCATCTCGTGCTCTTCCTCGCGGTAGAGCAGGTTGATCTGGTTTTGCATCGAGATAAACCGCGTCCAGCCATTGGCGCGGGCGGTTTCTTGCGCCTTGGCGAATTGCCAAGCCCACATGGTCGAGGCCCCCAGATACCGCGCCTTACCCGCTTTGACGACATCGTGCAGCGCCTCCATCGTTTCTTCGATGGGGGTGGAATTGTCCCAGCGGTGGATCTGGTAGAGATCCACATGGTCAGTGCGCAGGCGTTTGAGGCTGGCGTCGATGTTGTGCAAGATCGCCCGCCGCGATAGGCCCGCCATCTGCGGTTCGTTCAGCATGACACCTTGCACCTTGGTGGCCAAGACCACCTCGTCACGCCGCGCGATGTGCCACAGCACCTCGCCCATAATCTCTTCGGATGACCCGTCAGAATAGACATTGGCGGTATCCAGAAAGTTGATCCCCGCCTCGATCGCCTGCCGGATCAGATCGCGGCTTTCCTCTTTGGGAAGTGTCCAAGGGTGGCCGCCGCGCAAAGGGTCGCCAAAGCTCATGCAGCCCAGACACAGTTCCGACACCTGCAAACCCGAAAGTCCCAAGCGATGCATCTTCATGGCAGCCTCCTAGCTTTTGAGGGAAGGATAGGGGCTGACGAGCGAAAGCGCCACCGGTTTGGGCGCAATGGCGATAACCATCTGCGCCCCAAGATGACACCCAGCCCCGATTAGGCACCTGTCAGGTCTACGCAAAGCTCGACCTGATCGTATTTTGCCGTCGCAACAATGGCCCGCCGCACACCTCTTTTAAGATCGACCAGCCCGTAGCGCGCCATCGTATGCAGTGTTCGCGACAAGTTCGGCTTTGCCCGGCCAGAAAGCGCTTCCAGTTCCACCAAGGACTGCGGGTGGCACCGAGAAATGATCGCCAAGAGTTCGCGGTTGTGGTCCGACAAAACCTTGGCGAAGCTTTCGATCGAGTTGAACCAAACCTTGGGATCCCCCGGTCGTTGTTGCATCTCGCCCCGGGCGATGGCCAAAGTTCGCGCCTTTATTTGGGCATGGGACGCAATCCCGACCAAAAGCTTCACAGTTTCACTCCTTCTTCTTTCAACACATCTTCCACCAGTTTCCAAAAATCTTCCAGCAGGGCAACCGCGTCGCTGTAGTCATAAGGCCGCACCGTCTTGAAGCGGTGCTTGTGGTCAAAGGCGACACGTTTGCCCCCCGGCCCACTGGACCCTGCAATGCCATGTGCATTGTCAAACCCCGCGATCCTGTCACCCAGCGCATCATGCACCGTCAGCGCGTACTTTATGCCATGCGGGCGCTGAGGCGAGGTTGAGACCGCCTCAACCACGAATTGGACGCGATGTCCCTTGTCGCCATAAAAACAAAAGTACCCGTCAAGGTTCAAAAGTGCATCGAGAGATGGGTCACGATCATCTTGTGGCATAGGCAGATATTATCACACGGTGATCACTTTTCAAGCGTACAATCCACACTTGCCGCCAACACCCCGCCCCAATCCGCCTGCGGCACAATCGCCCCGCGCTGTTGTACAACGGCGCGGGCAAAAGCGTGGCCCGCCAAGGCTGCGTCTTCAGGCTTGGCCCCCGACACCAGCGCGCCCAGATATCCGCCGTTGAAACTGTCGCCCGCCGCCGTGGTATCGACCACGCGGGGCGCAGGCGCAAAACGCATCCCCGCGCCCCAGCCCTGCCCCAAGGGCAAAGGCCCCAAAGCGCCGCATTTCAACGCGCCCTGCGCCACGCCCCAGCCTGCCAGACGCGCTTGCACTTGCGCGGGGCCTGCATCGCCAAACAGCGCCGTCTCGTCGTCCAGCGACGGCAATCCGATATCGCAGCGCCGCCACGCCTGTTCCACCACGCGCTGTGCAGTGGCGTGATCAGGCCACAGGCGCGGACGGTGGTTGGAATCAAAGGCCACCTGCCCGCCTTTGGCGCGCAATTGGTCCAAGGTGTCAAACAGACCGTCCCGCGCCACTTGCGGCAAAATCGCCAGCGTGATCGCCGACAGGTAGACAAGGTCAAACCCCAGCAAGGGCTGCAACGCAGCAGGGTCGTCAAACATCTGCCGCGCCGCCGATGTGTCGCGCCAATAGGCAAAGCTGCGCTCGCCCGCCGCATCGGTGGCGATGGTGTAAAGACCGGGCACGCGGGTGGGGTGGCGGGCCAGATGGGCCACCGAAACGCCCTGCGCTGCGATAAAATCC
>JBAXLX010000015.1:0-21447 GCA_037134595.1 Pseudomonadota bacterium | reverse complement strand
GGCAAAGAAGACGGCGACCGGCATCCCAAGATCGGCAATGGTGTGCTGATCGGGGCGGGGGCCAAGGTTCTGGGCAATATCGAAGTGGGCTATTGCAGCCGGATTGCAGCCGGATCAGTGGTTCTCAGCGATGTGCCGCACAACACCACAGTGGCCGGTGTGCCCGCGCGGGTGATTGGCGAGGCGGGGTGTTCGCAGCCTTCGATCACCATGGATCAGTTGATCTCGGGCGAGATTTAAGCGGTTTGACAGCAAAACGGCCAGAGCTTGCGCTCTGGCCGTTTTGTCATATCTTTCAATTGGGCTTAGGCCAGCATGGCGATGGGGTTTTCCAACAGTTCGACCACGACTTTGAGGAACTCTGCCCCCAAAGCGCCGTCGATCACGCGGTGATCGACCGACAGTGTCATCGACATCACGGTCGCCACGCCGATGGAGTTGTCTTTCAGCACCACAGGCTTTTTGATCCCCGCGCCCACGGCCAGAATGGCGCCGTGCGGCGGGTTGATCACGGCGTCGAAATTCTCGACCCCCATCATCCCCAGATTGGAAATCGCAAAGCTGCCGCCTTGGTATTCGTGCGGGGCAAGTTTTTTCGTCTTGGCGCGTGCGGCGAGGTCTTTCATCTCGGTCGACAGGGCCGACAGGGTCTTGCTATCGGCATCGCGCAGCACCGGCGTGAACAGGCCACCGTCGACTGCGACTGCTACGGCGACATCGGATGGTTTGAGCTTTAAGATCCGGTCGCCTGCCCATACCGCATTGGCATTGGGGACGGCTTGCAGGGCCAAAGCGCAGGCTTTGATGATAAAGTCGTTGACCGACAGCTTGATGCCGCGCGATTCCAGACCTTTGTTGAGCTGCTCGCGGAAGGCCATCAGCGCATCCAGTCGCACCTCGCGGCGCAGGTAGAAATGCGGGATGGTTTGCTTGGCTTCGGTCAGGCGGGCGGCGATGGTGCGGCGCATCCCGTCCAGCGTGACTTCGGTATAGGCGCGGTCGGCGTAGATCTTCATGACGGTTTCCGCCGACATGCCGTTGGGCATAGACGCCTTGGCCGCAGCGACAGCTGCCGGAGCGGGGGCAGGTGCGGCCTTGGCCGGAGCAGGTGTTTGCGCCCCTTCCACATCGGCCTTCACGATGCGGCCATGCGGACCCGATCCTGCAACGGCGGTCAGGTCCAAGCCCTTTTCCAAAGCGATCCGCCGCGCCAAAGGCGAGGCGAAGACCCGCGCGCCTTGGGGTTTGGCGGCGGCGGGCGCAGCGATGGGGGATGCAACCGCCATGGGGGTTGCCACTGGCGCCGCGACTGCCACCGCCGCTTTGGGCGGGGAAGACAGGCTTTCTCCCTCTTCCACGATCACGGCGATGGGGGTGTTGACCTTGACGCCTGCGGTGCCTGCGGGCACCAGAAGTTGGGAAATGGTCCCCTCGTCCACCGCTTCAAATTCCATCGTGGCTTTGTCGGTTTCAATCTCGGCAATAATCTGGCCGGATTTGACCTTATCGCCGGCCTTGACCAGCCACTTGGCCAGCGTGCCCTCTTCCATTGTCGGTGACAATGCGGGCATCAGGATTTCAACAGCCATAAGACACCTCAGCGATAGCAGACAGATTTGACAGCGGCGACCACTTCGGCGGTCGTCACCAGAGCAAGCTTTTCCAGATTGGCGGCATAGGGCATCGGCACGTCTTTGCCCGTGCAGGTCACCACCGGCGCATCCAGATGGTCAAAGGCGCGCTGCATGATGGTGGAGGCCAAGTGATCGCCGATCGAGCCCACGGGGAAGCCCTCTTCCACCGTCACACAGCGGTTGGTTTTCATCACCGAAGCCAGCACCGTGTCATAGTCAATCGGGCGCAGCGTGCGCAGATCGACGACCTCGGCGCTGATGCCGTCTTTGGCCAAGATATCAGCGGCTTCCAGTGCGTACTTCATGCCAATGCCAAAGGAGACGATGGTCACATCGCTGCCCTGCCGCCAGATGCGGGCCTTGCCAAACGGAATGGTGAAATCGGGCAGGTCGGGCACATCAAAGCTTTGACCGTAGAGGATTTCGTTTTCCAAAAAGACCACGGGGTTGCGGTCGCGGATCGCCGATTTGAGCAGACCTTTGGCATCGGCGGCCGAATAGGGCATCACGACCTTTAGGCCGGGAATGGCGGCATACCATGCGGCGTAGTCTTGGCTGTGCTGAGCGCCGACTCGGGCGGCTGCCCCGTTGGTGCCGCGAAACACAATCGGTGCGCCCATCTGGCCGCCGGACATGTAGTTGGTCTTTGCGGCAGAGTTCAGGATATGGTCAATCGCCTGCATGGCGAAATTCCATGTCATGAATTCCACAATCGGGTTCAACCCGCCCCAAGATGCGCCAACGGCAATCCCGGTAAAGCCCATTTCGGTGATCGGCGTATCAACGATGCGCTTGGGGCCGAATTCGTCCAGCAGACCTTGGCTGATCTTATAGGCGCCTTGGTATTCGCCGACCTCTTCGCCCATCAACATCACGGTCGGATTGGCGCGCATTTCTTCGGCCATCGCTTCGCGCAAGGCTTCGCGCACGGTCATGGTTTTCATCGGCGTGCCGTCTGGCCAATCGGCCGCGGCTTTCGAGACGACAGCGACGGGTGCCGCCACGGGTGCCGCAGCAACCGCAACCGCAGGGGCCGCAGCGACGGGTGCTGCTTTCGCCACCACCGCTTCACCCTCTTCCGACATCAGCAAAATCGGGGTGTTTACCTTGACCCCTGCCGTGCCCTCAGCCACCAAAAGCGCGCCAACGCGGCCTTCATCGGTGGCTTCGAATTCCATTGTGGCTTTGTCGGTTTCAATCTCGGCCAAAATCTGGCCCGATTTCACCACATCGCCCACTTTGACCAGCCATTTGGCCAAGGTGCCCTCTTCCATCGTGGGCGACAGGGCCGGCATCAGAACTTCGGTTGCCATGGTGTCTCTCCTCTCAGGCGTAAATATCGGTCCAAAGCTCGGTCAAGGCCGGCTCGGGACTGTCTTTGGCAAATTCGGCCGAGGCGTTGACCTGTTCCTTGATCTCGCGGTCAATCGCCTTGAGATCCTCGTCCGAGGCAAGGCCGGCATTCAGCAAGAGATCGCGCACATGTTCGATGGCGTCTTTTTCCGAGCGGATTTTTTCAACCTCTTCACGGGTGCGGTACTTCGCGGGGTCTGACATGGAATGGCCCCGGTAGCGGTAGGTCATCATTTCCAAAATATACGGCCCTTGGCCCGCGCGGCAGTGCGCCACGGCCTTTTCGCCTGCCGCTTTCACCGCCAGCACATCCATGCCGTCAACCTGCTCGCCCTCAATGCCGTAGGCCGCACCGCGCCCAAAGAACGTGCCCGATTTGGTCGAGCGTTTCACCGAAGTGCCCATAGCGTATTGGTTGTTTTCGATGACAAAAATCACCGGCAGCATCCACAGTTCGGCCATGTTGTAGGTCTCGTAGACCTGCCCTTGGTTGGCCGCCCCATCGCCGAAATAGGTGAAGGTCACATTGTCATTGCCCAGATACTTGTCGGCCAAAGCCAGACCTGCGCCCAAGGGCACCTGCGCCCCCACAATGCCGTGGCCGCCGTAAAAGTGCTTCTCTTTGCTAAACATATGCATCGAGCCGCCCTTGCCCTTGGAATAGCCCCCCTCGCGGCCCGTCAGTTCGGCCATGACGCCCTTGGGGTCCATCCCGCAGGCCAGCATATGGCCGTGGTCGCGGTAAGAGGTGATGCGCTTGTCGCCCGCTTTGGTGCAGGCTTCCAAGCCGACCACCACGGCCTCTTGGCCGATGTACAAATGGCAAAAGCCGCCGATCAGGCCCATGCCATACAACTGGCCTGCCTTTTCTTCAAAGCGGCGGATCAGCAGCATCTCGCGGTAAAAGCCCAAAAGCTCTTCTTTGGACACATTGCTTTTCGTGGGTTCTTTCTTAACGGCCAAAGCGACAGCCTCCCTGCAGCGAAAGATAGTTTAGTGTTAAACCATCCATACAGCATCGGTGAAATAACGCAAAAGCCTATTTGCGCGGGACCAATCCCGCCAGCGCATGGCAGCCATGCACCCAAAGCAATCCTAAGGGGGGCGCGTTAGCGGATCACAATCTCGTCGGCGCGGATATAGCCCAGCACCGAGCGGACCTGTTCATCCAACAGGTCTATGTCCAAAAAACCGTCTGACAGGCGCAGTGTCTGGTTCTTTAACTTGGCCAAATTGGCCACCAGATCATCGCGTTCCTGAACAAGGGCTTGCAATTCGTCCGCCGACTGCGACTGCCGCAATACCCCGTAATCGCCCTGCACGGCGGCAAAGGCGAAATAGGCCGTCAGCGTGACCGTACTGCAAAAATACACCATGCCACCAAGCCCAAGGCCAGACCGTGGCTTTGCAATCGAACTGCTCATTGTGCCCTCGTGCCGCTCTTTCGGCGGATTTTTTTAAACTATGGCACAGCCAAGCACTTTTGAAAAGCCTTGATAGGACATGGTCCCAAAGCTTGCGACACGGGTTTGACCCGATCTATCCGGCCGAAAGGATCAGTCTTTGCCTTTGTAAATATCCACCAGGTTTTGCAGCAAAGCCAAAGCCTCGGCCCTTGGCCGTTGGAAACAGTTGCGCCCGATGATCGACCCGTTGCCGCCGCCATCGCGTATCGCGCGGGCATCGTCTAACACCGAGTCCGCCCCTTTGGCCGCCCCGCCCGAAAACACGATCAACCGCCGCCCGTTCAGGGCCGAGCGTACGCATTCGCGCACGCGGTCGGCTTGGGTGGCCACGGGGATATGGCCTGCCTGAAAGGCTTTCTTCGCCTCGGGCTGGCTCAGATGGTCGGTCGAGAGCTTGACCTTGATAATATGCGCCCCCAGCAGGGCCGCGATATGGGCGGCATAGGCGGTGATATCTGCAGCCGTCTCGCCGTCTTTGTCCAGATCCTCGCCGCGCGGGTAAGACCAGATGACAGTGGCCACCCCCTTGGCCGCCGCTTCCCGCCGCATGTCGGCGATGTCGGCGAACATCGACAGGCTTTGCGACGATCCGGGGTAGATCGTAAAGCCAATCGCCGAACACCCCAGACGCAGGGCATCATCAACACTGGCGGTGATGGCTTGGGTTTTTGGTGCGATGGCGGGCAGCAGCGAATTGGCCGAGTTCACCTTGAGAATCGTGGGAATTTGCCCTGCAAAGGTATCCGCCCCCGCTTCCAGCGGCCCCAAGGGCGCTGCATAGGCCGAAAGCCCGGCATCAATCGCCATCTGGTAGTGATAATGCGGATCATAAGCCGCAGGGTTCAGCGAAAATGACCGCGCTGGCCCATGCTCAAAACCCTGATCCACCGGCAGGATGATCATCTTGCCGGTGCCGCCCAACTTCCCCTCATTCAGGATGCGGGCCAGATTGGCCTTTACGCCGGGGGTTTCGCCTTCGTACTGCGACAAAATTTTTTGAATGATCCGGCTGGTGCGCATCGCGGCCTCCTATCATGAATGGTCATCGCCCTTATCAGCGGGCTTGATTGCGCTGGCAAACTGGTTTTGCGCTAACAGCGCGAAAAAAGCGCAAGGCCCAGCCCGTTGCGGTGTGGGCCTGCACAGGCTATGCACCATGCATGACCAACGCCGATCCCAAACGCCTGATCCGCATCTCCCGCGACAGCGGGGCCGAAGGTCATTCCGAACCCCCGCCAGAGCCTTTGAACCTTGGCCACCGCGTGCGCGAGCTGCGCAAAGCCAAGGGTTGGACACTGGATCAAGCCGCCACCCAAGCGGGCTTGGCGCGATCTACCCTGTCTAAGATCGAAAACGGCCAGATGTCACCGACCTATGACGCCGTGCGCAAACTGTTCGAAGGGTTGAAAATCTCGGTCCCGCAACTGTTCACCCCCGCCGCCCGCGCGCAGGTGTCAGGCCGCATGGCGGTGACCAAGTTTGGCACGGGGCAGGGCCATGTCACCACCACCTATGAGCACGAGCTTTTGGCAGGCGCCTTGACACGCAAGCAAATGCTGCCCTACCGCGCCACGATCCGCGCCCGCTCGATGGAGGATTTTGACGGCTGGGTGCGCCACGAAGGCGAAGAATTCTTGTACGTTCTGACCGGCGTGGTGCGGCTCTATTCCGAGTTTTACGAGCCCGTCGATCTGCGCCGCGGCGACAGTGCCTATTATGACGCGACCATGGGGCACAATGTCATCAGCCTGTCGGAAGAGGATGCCACCTTGCTTTGGGTGACATCCTTGGCCTGACAGGGCTTGGACCCGCCCCTTTGGATCGGCTTAGCCGCCCATCCAGCCAGCCACTTTGTTCGCGCCGCCAGAAATATCCTGCCCCACGCCCGAAATCGTGTTGCAGGCTGACAAAGCCACCAGAACCGCCAATACCAACAGTTTTTTCATCATCTGCCTCGCAGTTTTGCGTTAGTTTTGCAGCCACCATACATCTGGCATAAAGCCAAGCCAATCCCCGTAGATTGCAACATAATCGGGGTGTTTCAGACGGCTTTTGTGCGCCATATGGCTGACATTGGAATACCAAAACGGGATCACATAGCGCCCTGAGGTCAGCACGCGGTCAAGCGCCTGCACCGCCACAACAAAGTCTTCACGCCGTGTTGATGTCACCATCTGGGTGATCAACCCATCCACAGCGGGTGAGGCAACCCCCATCCAATTGCGGGTGCCTTCCTTGGTGACACCTTCAGACCCCCAATAGAGCGTTTGTTCATTGCCCGGGCTCAGCGACAAAGACCGCGTATAATGCGTCATGTCGAAATTATAGGTGGTGGTGCGTTCCTTATACTGCGCTGAGTCTACCGTTTGCACTGTGGCCGCGATGCCCAGTTTCTTGAGCGATTCAATGAAGATATTCACCGCTGCAATCGTATCGGATTCCCCATTGGCGAGCAGAATTTCAAAGGCAAAGCTCTGGCCTTGGGCGTTTTTCAAGGTGCCGTCTTGAATGTTCCAGCCCGCCTCTTCCAGCAGTTTGGTGGCCGCACGCAGATTGGCGCGGTTGGCTTCTGATCCATCCGAAACCGGTTGGGCATAGCCCTCCAGCGCGCCGGGCAGCAGGCTGTCTTTATAGGGCGCTAAAAGGGCGGCGACAGCAGGGCTTGCGGGCTGCGCCACATGGCCGGACAAGTCCGAATTGTCAAAATAGCTTTGAATGCGGGGGTTTGCCCCGCCGTTGAGCGTTTGGTTGATCAGCTCGAAATTAAAAGCCAAGCTTAAAGCCTGCCGCACCCGCCAATCGGCAAAGATCGGCTTGCGTGTGTTAAACACCAACCCGTCAATCCCCGATGGGCGCTTGTGGGGGATATCTTCTTTGACCACATCGCCCGATTGAACAGCGGGAAAGTCATAGGTTGTGGCCCATTTGGCCGCATTGCTTTCGCGGTACATATCAATATCGCCCGCTTTCAACGCTTCGACAATCACGGTGGGGTCAGCGAAATAGATATATTTCAGACTGTCAAAATTCCATAAGCCTTTGTTAAAGGGCAAATCCTTGCCCCACCAATCGGGATTGCGCTTATAGGTGATGAAATTGCCCGCCTCGACCTGATCCACCACATAGGGGCCTGATCCGATGACCGGCGTCAGGCTGGATACGGTAAAATCCTTCCCCGCCCACTGCGCCTGTTCCAAGATCGGGCGCAGGCCCAAAAGCAGGGGCATTTCGCGGTCAGGCTCGGTGAAGGTGAAGCGAACCGACCTTGGCCCGGTCTGGGTGGCGGTGGCGATCTTTTTCCATGCTGCAGCGTAGCGCGGATTGCCCTGTTCGCCCAAGGTTTGAAAGGACCACAGCACATCCTGAGCCGTCACCGGCGCTCCGTCGGAAAATTTCGCCCCTTCGCGGAGGGTGAATTCAACAAAGGAACGCGCCTCATCCGTATCAACCGATTCGGCCAAAAGCCCGTACAGGGTGAAGGGTTCGTCATAAGAACGGCCCATAAGTGTCTCAACTGTCAGGGCAGAAATGGATCCGGGGGCCGAGCCTTTGGTGATGAAAGGATTAAGCGAATCAAAGCTGCCCGCCTCGCCAAAGGTCACGCTGCCACCCTTGGGCGCATCTGGGTTGGCTTGGGGCAAAGACACAAAATCCGGTGGCAGGGCAGGGTCGCCGTACATAGCCATAGCGTGGCGCGGTTGGGCTGCCACCCCTTGGGCGATCGTTGCCAAGGCCAAAGCGGCCACCAAGATCTTAAGGTGATTGAACAAGATATGAGGCATGTGCGGCGATCCTTTGCCAAAGCGGGTTATCCAACCCTACGGCGGCTTGCGTAGCATTTCAAACCTTTAGCTTGAAGCCTGTCCCCAAGTTGACTATAAAGTCAGCACTGCTCGATAGGTTTCTTGCCTGTATGAAACCTGCCTCAACGACTTAACGCCGGCTTCGCGCCGGCGTTTTTTTTATCTTTGCACGCCTCTTGCGCTTTTCTTTGCAAGCGCAGCAGTGTGGTGCAAAATCGGGAGCGTCGCATGACCCTATCTGGCAAAACCGCCGTGATCACAGGTTCAAACTCTGGCATCGGTCTGGGCGTGGCCGAGGCCTTGGCTGCAGCGGGGGCCGATGTGGTGCTCAATTCCTTCACCGACCGCCGCGAAGACCACGCCTTGGCCGCCGATCTGGCTGCGCGCTTTGGTGTCAAAGCCCGCTACATCGCCGCCGACATGGCCGATGGGGCCGCCTCCCGTGATTTGATTGCACAGGCGGGGGCTTGCGACATTCTGGTCAACAACGCCGGCATCCAGCATGTGGCCGCGATTGAGAACTTCCCCACCGCGATGTGGGACCGCATCCTTGCGGTCAACCTGTCGTCGGCCTTTCACACCACTGCCGCCGCCTTGCCGAGTATGAAGGCCAAGGGCTGGGGGCGGGTGGTCAACATCGCCTCTGCCCATGGCTTGACCGCCAGCCCGTTCAAATCGGCCTATATCGCCGCCAAGCACGGGGTGGTGGGCTTGACCAAGACGATTGCGCTGGAAGTGGCGGGACTGGGCATCACAGCCAACGCGATCTGCCCCGGCTATGTGCTGACCCCGCTGGTGGAAGCGCAAATCCCCGATCAGATGCAGGTGCATGGGATGGACCGCGACACGGTGATCCGCGAGGTGATGCTTTTGCGTCAACCCTCGCGCCAGTTTGCCACGGTGGAACAGATCGGCGGCACAACGGTATACCTATGCTCGCCCGCCGCCGATCAGGTGACGGGTACGACGATCAGCGTCGATGGCGGCTGGACCGCCCTTTAAGCAAAGAGAGCGCGTGACCGCGCGTTTGTTTTTTCTCGCCTCTGGCGGGACGCCAACCGGCTTGGGCGCGCCTCTGGCGGGAGTATTTGGGCAAAGAGCAAATCAGGCTTTGGTTTGGGGGTAGACCAGCCCGCCCGAAGCCACGAGTTTGGCGGCATCCTCGGGCAGCATATCCAGCGGGATCACGTCTTTCTTGGGCACAAAGATCACAAAGCCCGAGGTGAAGGGCGTCAGCCCGATGAACACCGCAATGACATCGGCCCCCAGCTTCGCCGCAATCTCGCCCTTGGGGCGCGATGACACCAGCCCTAATATCCAGACACCGGGCCGAGGGAATTCCACCAGACAGGCCTGATCAAACGAGGCTTCGGATTTGTTGAACACCGTCTCGGCCACTTGTTTGAGTGCCGAGTACAGCGAGCGCACCACCGGCATCCGGTCAACCAGCCGTTCCAGCCGCAAAAGCACCGTGCGCCCGATCAGGCCCTTGGCGATCCAGCCCATGAGCGTGGTGAAGATCAAGAACACCACCACCCCCACGCCGCGCACCGGAAAGGCGTGGCCGGGGCCGAACAGGGCTTGGGTCATTTCTTGCGGATGGTAGGCTTCGGGGATCAGCGGCAGGATCCAGCCATCCAGATAACCGATCACGGCCCAGATCAGATAGATCGTGAGGGCAATGGGGAGGACCACGACCAGCCCGGTCAGAAAGCTGGCGCGCAGGCTGGCGAAAAGGCTTTTGCGGGCGGGGGCGAAAGGGTCGGGCATGGCGGCTCCTGCGTGAACCGCTAGAGTAGCTTAAGTGGGGGCGGCCCGAAAGAGGGCGGGTTTAGACGCCGGGAAGACCTGCCAAGGCGCGGGCGATGCCTGCGGCCAAGCGGGCGTTGTTCTTGACCAGCGCGATGTTGCAGGTCAGCGAGCGGCCTTGGGTCAGCTCAAATATCCGTTGCAGCAAAAACGGGGTGACGGCTTTGGCGGAGATTCCTTGTGCGGTGGCCTCTGCCAAAGCTTGGGCGATGAAAGGGTCGATGTCGGCGCGGGGGATTTCAGCCTCTATCGGGATCGGGTTGGCGACAAACTGCCCCCCTGCCAGCCCCAAGATCCCGCGCATCTGGTGGGCGGCGGCGATTTGCACGGCGCTGTCCATCCGTAAGGGCGCTTTCAGGCCAGAGGAGCGTGACCAGAAGGCGGGAAAATCGTCTTGGCCATAGGTAATCACCGGAACGCCGTAGGTTTCCAGCACCTCTAGCGTCTTGGGCAGGTCAAGGATGGCTTTCGCGCCGGCCCCCACCACTGTCACGGGGGTTAGGCTGAACTCTGCCAGATCGGCGGAGATATCAAAGCTGTCCTCTGCCCCGCGGTGCACCCCGCCAATGCCGCCTGTGGCAAAGACACTGATCCCCGCCAGATGCGCGCAGATCATCGTGGCGGCCACCGTGGTCGCCCCCGTGCGCCCCATGGCCAAGCAAGCGGCCAGATCGGCGCGTGAGACTTTCATCACATCGCGCGCTTGGCCCAAGCTTTCCAATTCCTGATCGCTCAGCCCGATATGGATGCGCCCCGCCATCAGCGCCAAGGTGGCGGGCACAGCGCCGGCGGCACGAATCTCGGCCTCCACCTCTCGCGCGGTTTGCACGTTTTGCGGCCACGGCATGCCGTGGGTGATGATGGTGGATTCCAGCGCCACAATCGGGCGGCCTGCGGCGCGGGCCTCGGCCACTTGCGGCGAGAAGGTCAAGATATCGGACAGGGTCATGAGCCCACCTCTTTTGAAATGTAATCCGCAGCGGCGCGAAGGGCGGCCTGTAGGGCGGTGGGTCGCTCTGCCCCGCGCCGTTCGGCCACGATATGGGCCGCCATAAATGTATCGCCTGCGCCTGTCACGCGGTGCACCATCACCTGCGGCGGGGTGGCGGTGATAACGCCCTGACCTGCGCGCCCTGCGGCACAGGGATTGCCGCCATCCGTCACCAGAACACGCCCCGCCCCCCGCGCCAAAAGCGCCTCTGCCGCCTCAGCCGCTGTGGCGGCGCTGGTTTGACCGGATAAAATCCGCGCCTCGTCCAGATTGGCGTAAAGCGTGGCCCCTGCATGCGCCAGCAGCGGGGCCAACCTGTCGGCCTTACCCGGCGAGGCGGGGGCCAGCCGCAAATCGGCCAGCGCGAACAGGGGCGAGGTGGCGATATCGGACAAAAGGCTTTGGGTCAGGTTGCCGTCCAGCGCGATCATGCCAGACCACGGGGCGTGGGGCGACCCCAAGGTTCCATCGGCCAAGGGGCGCAAAATCTTGTCGCCTGCGGCTTCCAGCGAATGGGCATCGGCGATGGCAGCGATCAGGCCTTGGGCCGCCTCGATTGCCATATAAACATCGGTGGGCAAATCGTCGGAACGGTAAACGCTGTGCGTCGCCAGCCCCAGCCGAGTGCACGCCGCAACCAGATCATCCCCCGCCGCATCACGGCCAATGGCGCTTAGAAGCGCGGGGCGCAGGCCAAGCTTGGCCAAAGTGGCGGCAATGTTCAACGCCACACCACCGGGCAGGCGGGTGATGCGCCCGGGCACATCACCGCCCAAGGCCAAGGGCACATGCGTGCGCCCGATGATGTCCCACAGGACGGAACCGATGCAAAGAATGTCTGGCGTCATAGGGCGCATCATCGCGGGTTTTGAGGGCGGGGCGCAAGGGGAAGCGGTGCCGCCTTTGGCGGGGATATTTGGGCAAGCATGAAAGGGGTGGGGCTTGCCGAGATGAAAGTTCTGATCAAAATCTTGTGAGGCGCTCGCCATGCCTGTTAGTTTGAACCGTAGACGAGATGCTGTTTATATTAAGAGTGACGTTGCATGCTCAGGCTGCGCCCACCATACCTGAGGACACGAACGTGGTTGAGCTGCGCCTTGACAAGCGAAAGTGCGTTTGTTATAGGCACTTGCATAGAACTGGATCTAATTTTTTTCATTTTTTTAATTGAGGTTAAAATGAAGGTCATATTTCATAACGGTGCAAATAAAACTGGCTCAACATCAATACAAATTGCTTTTCACAAACATCTTGATCTGTTGGCCGATCACAATGTGTTCTATCCGGTTTTTCCGGGAGGCGTGCCAAGCGAGCATTGGCAATTGAGGGCCCTCGAAAAAGATGCCATCTTTCCATCCTTTATCCGCGCGCGGATGGGGAATGACACGGGTCCAGTTTTGGGGGCAGTCGTGAAGGAAATTCTAAGCAAGACTGTCGATATGGCGCGACGAAGCGATGGCACGATTTTGATTTCTACCGAAAGCCACATGAACGATCAGGCTCTCCTTGCAATCAAGGGGTTTTTCGAAGCCCACGTCCCGAATTTGACGATCCTTGTGTACATCAGACCAAGGGCAGAGTTCTTCGTGAGCGGTTTACAACACAACTTGCGGCACGATTTCACTTCCCGAACGAACGTGACTGGCGACCAGCATTTGGTCAAACTTAACACACTTGATAAGGTTTTTGGCAAAGACAATGTCAAAGTTCGGATCTTCGACAGACGCGTTCTGCAAAATGGTGACATCGTTTCGGATTTTAGGGCTTGGCTGGAACGGCACATCAACTTTGAGCTTCCAGAATTCAGGGCAACTTTGTCGGTCAACCAATCTATTTCTGCGGCCAGTTGTGCGGCGGTACTGCGTGTGAAAGAGATGTTGAGCGGCGACGACGCAGAGCGACGCTTTTTGGCGATCTCTAAGCTAATCACGAGATACGACGCTAAGCTCGGCGGGGCGGGTATGAAGCTTTCGTCCGATATGATCCAGCGGTTGCACACGACAAACCATGTCGAAAGCTGGAACCAACATGTCGCCCGCACCGAACACACACATGAGGAGAAAGCGACGTTGTTTTTGGTGCCGCAGCAGGGTGATCTGCCTGCGATCGAAGAGGCCGATGTCAGAAAGTGGGTGCACAGTTTTTGGGACGAAGGTCATGTGAGAAGCCTGATTGACCTTGCCGCACGGTCTGAGACGCCGCCGCCCCAAGCGGTGCTGGATGACCTGCGCCAACTCATTTCAACCGTCTGAGCGTGCGACTGCGTGCTAAGGTCCTCGGCGCGAGTTGCCGTATTGGCCGAGATGGTCTTTCCATATTTTTCGGACCTCTTGCGTAAGGGGTGGGATTGGTCTATCGGATGTTCACTTCACAAGTGGGGCTTGGGCTTGAACGGGGAGACATCCCGTTTGGTCCGCCGGTTGGGGGCAACCCTGAAGACGGCCTCACTCAGGTTCAAACCGGAAAAAGGATAGCACATGGCTCTTCCCGAGTTCACGATGCGTCAGCTATTGGAAGCTGGCGTTCACTACGGCCACCAGACCGCGCGTTGGAACCCCCGTATGGGCGAGTTCATCTACGGCGACCGCAATGGCATTCACATTCTTGACCTGACCCAGACTGTGCCCATGCTGGACGCAGCCCTTAAAGCTGTGCGCGACACGGTTGCCAAGGGCGGGCGCATTTTGTTTGTCGGCACCAAGCGTCAGGCGCAAAACGCCGTGGCCGAAGCGGCTGAGAAATGCGCGCAGTATTACATGAACCACCGCTGGCTGGGTGGCACGCTGACCAACTGGAAAACCATCCAGAACTCGATCGCCCGTCTGAAGGCGCTGGACGAGATTTTGGCCGGCGGCGCCGAAGGTCTGACCAAGAAAGAACGCCTGAACATGGAACGCGAGCAGGGCAAACTGCAAGCCTCGCTCGGCGGGATTCGCGAGATGGGCGGCACGCCGGATCTGATCTTCGTGATCGACGTTGGCAAAGAATCGCTCGCCATCACCGAAGCCAAAAAGCTGGGCATTCCGGTTGTGGGCATCGTTGATTCGAACTGCTCGCCCAAAGACATCGACTTCATCATCCCCGGCAATGACGACGCCAGCCGTGCCATCTCGCTATACTGCGATCTGGTCAGCCGTGCCGCGCTTGACGGGATGACCGCCCAAATGGGCGCTGCCGGTGTTGACCTTGGCGCTTTGGTCGACGCCCCGGCCGAAGAGGCTGTTGAGGCTTGATCTTTTTGCCCTGCCCACAGGGTGGGGCTTGGGGTTCACAATTCTGGTAACGGGCGGGGGTATATCCCGCCTGCTGCCATTTCAGGAACAGTGGAGACTTTAGCATGACCGTCACCGCACAAATGGTGAAAGAGCTGCGCGAATCGACCGGCGCAGGCATGATGGACGCCAAAAAGGCGCTTGTCGAAACCAATGGCGACATGGAAGCCGCCGTTGACTGGCTGCGCACCAAGGGCTTGGCCAAGGCTGCCAAAAAGGCGGACCGTGTGGCGGCTGAGGGCCTTGTGGGCGTTGCCGTCAACAACGGCCGTGGTGTGGCCGTCGAGATCAACTCGGAAACCGACTTTGTCGCCAAGAACCCCGACTTCCAGTCGCTGGTGCGCGAAGTGACCAAGGTTGCCTTGGAAACCGGCACTTCGATCGAGGTGCTCAAGGCCTCGCATCTGAACGGCGAGCCGGTGGAAACCGTGATCAACGGAGCCATCGCGCGCATTGGCGAAAACATGACCCTGCGCCGGATGCATGTGCTGGAAGGCGACACGGTTGTGTCTTACGTGCACAATGCCGCGACCGAAGGCATGGGCAAGATCGGCGTGCTGGTCGCTTTGACTGGTCCGGCTGAGGCTGCTCAGGCGATTGGCAAGCAGTTTGCGATGCACATCGCCGCCACCGCCCCGCTGGCATTATCGGAAGCCTCGCTGGATCCGGTTGTGCTGGAACGCGAACTGGCCGTGCAAACCGCCAAGGCGCTGGAAGAAAACGCCGCTTCGGCCAAGCCCAAGCCGGATGCTGTGATCCATAACAACATCATCCCGGGCCGCATGAAGCGCTTCTTGGCGGAAAACACGCTGCTGGGTCAGCAGTTTGTGATCAACCCCGATGTGACGGTGGAACAGGCCGCCAAGGATGCTGGCGTGACGATCACGGGCTATGCCCGCGTGTCGGTCGGCGAAGGCATTGAGAAAGAAAAAGAAGATTTTGCCGCCGAAGTGGCAAAGATGGTTCAGGCCTGATCTTTACGGGTCAAGGCGACCGAAAGGCCGGGGGAAACCCCGGCCTTTTGCGTTAGACGACCATCAGCCGTTGCAGCCCGTGAAAATGGTAGACATCGGCGTAGTGCGGCGCTTCGGCCAAAGCCAGATCGGGGCGGCGGTCAAACAGGATCGGCAGGGCGAGGCGCAATTCCAGCCGTGCCAAGGGCGCACCCACGCAAAAATGCACGCCCGCGCCGAAACTGGTGTGGGGTTTGATGCTGCGGGTGGGATCGAACCGCTGCGGATCGTCCCAAACCCCTGCATCACGGTTGGCCATGGCCAGCAGCAGCCCCACCTGATCGCCGCGCTGGAAAGTGTGGCCCATCACCTCGACCTCGCTATAGGCCCAGCGGGTGAACATATGCAGGGCCGGATCAAAGCGCAAAATCTCTTCGACCAAGGGGTCAGGATTGGCCATGGCCTTTTGCGTGCCCGTTTCCAACACCAGTTTCACGCCGTTGCCGATCGTATGCACCGTCGCCTCGTGGCCTGCGTTCAAAAGCAGGATGCAGGTGGTGATCAGCTCGTCGGTCGACAAGCGTTCGCCATCTTCTTCGGCGGCGATCAAATGGGTGATCAGATCATCGGCAGGCTTGGCGCGCCGCTCATCCACATAGCCGCGCAGGAAGGAAACAAAGGCCTCGGTCGCGGCCACGGCGCGGTCTTCGCGGGCACGGTCGCGGCCGGCCATATACATGCCGACCATGGCGTTTGACCATCTCAGCAGGTCCGGCGCCATCTCTTCGGGCACGCCCAGCAGGCGCGCGATCAGGATCACGGGCAGTTTTTGGCCAAAATGGGTCAGCAGATCAAACGGGCCTTGGGGAAAGGCGTCGATCAACTGGTGCGACAACTGGGCAATCTGCGGCCCCAAGCCTTCGATCCGGCGCGATGTGAAGGCGCGCAGCACCAGATTGCGCAGGCGGGTGTGGCGCGGGGCTTCCAGTTCCAGCATCGAATGCGCTTCGACGGTATAAAAGGGGCGCAGGTGATCGGGGATGGGCAGGGGATGCGGGCTTTCGCGGCCAAAACGCCTGTCGCGGAAAATGGCGCTGCAGGCGGCGGCGTTGCCGGTGCAGGTCAGATTGTAATCTGTCCAATGAAAAAAGGGGCCAGCGGCGCGGGCCGCCTCGTAAAACGGATAGGGGTTTTGCACAAAGTCGGGGTCGGTCGGCGATTGGGTAAAGTGGCGCATCAGGCGGCTTTCTTTGGCAATCCTTGGGCGACGATGACGCCAAAGCCGACCAGCGCGGCCCCCGCGGCCTGCCACCAGTTCCACGCCCCGCCCAGCATCACCGCCATCAGCATCACATAAAACGGTGTGGCGTTGATGTGCAAGGCGGCCATGGCGATGCCAAGACGGCCAACGCCGATCACCCAGAACACTTGGCTGAGGGTCAAAGACCCCATGACAAAGATCAACAACGCCGCCCATTCGCGCCCGCCCATGGCGGCCATATCGGGGCCTTGGGCGATGCCGAAGGGGACTGTCGCCAGAAAAACGATGCTCATGGCGACAGCCCCGCCGACCAAGGTGATGGTCGTTTGCCCTAGCGACGAAAGCCCGGGCAAAGCGGTGATCGTCCAGCGCGACCCCAGCGTGTAAAAGAAGGTCGACAGCACACACAGCAGCGCGCCGATGCCAAAGCTGATGCCGCGAATGCCGGTGCCCAAGGCCACCACCCCGCCACACAGCGCCAACCCAAAGCCCAAGACCAAGGGCAGGGTGATCTTGCGCCCGTCCAGAAAGATTTCCACAACAACACCAATCACAGGCAAGGCGGCGGAAATCACGGCCACCGTCACAGCATCGGTCAGCGATTGCCCCGCAATCACCAGCAGGCTGCCCAAACCCACAAAACTGCCCACGGCAATGCCCATCGTCCAATTGGCGCGCCGCAGTCCCTGCCAGCCATCCCGCCACAGCCAGAAGGGCATCAAAACCGCTGCGGCCAAGATCATCCTTGCGGCCGCCAAGCCCATCGGATGCAGCGTCGGCATCAAAAAGGTGTTGGCCGGAAGGCCAGAGGACCACGTCACCATCGCCAGAACGCAGATCAGATGCGCAGTCCACAGGCGGGCGGGGGGCAGGGATTTGGGGCTCATCGTCCTACCTAAACCGCCTAGCTGCGGGTTGACTGTTCCAAGGGCGACAAGCGAGAAGGGTCAGGCGGCGGAAAGTGCTGCCACAATTGCCCCGAAATCGACAGCCTTCAGGCTGGCCCCGCCGACCAAAGCGCCGTCCACATCTTTGACGGCGAAGATGTTAGCGGCGTTCGACGGCTTCACCGACCCGCCGTAAAGAATGCGCACGCCTTGGCCATCTTCGCCCAAGGCTTTGACAAGTTCTGCGCGCAAAAAGGCGTGAACCTCGGCGATTTGCTCTAAAGTCGGGGTGCGGCCGGTGCCGATGGCCCAGACGGGTTCATAGGCGATCACCAGATTGGCAGCGGTTGCCCCCGCAGGAATCGACCCGTGCAATTGGCTGCCACACAAAACCAAAGTCTCGCCCGCATCGCGCTGCGCTTCGGTTTCGCCCAAGCAGACGATGGCCGTCAACTGGGCTGCCAGCGCCGCTTCGGCCTTGGCTTTGACCAAAGCGTTGGTCTCGCCATGATCGGCGCGGCGTTCCGAGTGGCCCAAGATCACATAAGCAGCGCCTGCGTCTTTCAGCATGGCGGCGGAAATGTCACCCGTATGCGCGCCTGACGCTTTGGTGTGGCAATCTTGCCCGCCGATCTGCAAAGCCGTGCCGCGCGTATGGTAAGCGGCTTGGGCGAGCAAAGTGGCGGGGGGGCAAAGCAGCATCTCGCAGGCGGGGGCAGGGTGGGCGGCAATCAAGGCCGACAGCTCGGCCAAGGCGGCAGAGGTGCCGTTCATCTTCCAATTGCCAGCGGCGAGTTTTTTCATAGCGGCCTCGTGTTGTTTCCGGCAGGCCTAGCCAAAAGCGGCGCGTTTGAAAAGCCGCAAAAGGCGCTTCAGGCGGCGGGTTGATCTTTGAATTTGATCGATTCGCCGCAGCCGCAGGCTTCGGCCACATTGGGGTTGCGGAATTTAAAGCCGCTTTCCAGCAGGCCCATTTCATAGTCAATCTCGGTGCCGATCAAAAACATCTGCGCCATGGGCGCAATCAACACCCGCGCGCCGTCTTGTTCGACCACTTCGTCCAGCGGGTTGACGGTGGTGACATAATCCATCGTGTATTCCATGCCCGCACAGCCGCCCTTCTTGACGCCAATGCGCAAGCCTTGTGACCCTTTAGATGCCATCAGCCCCGCGATTTGCCGCGCAGCAAGGGGCGATAAGGTGACGGCCGCTTTGCCGGGAATGCCAAACATAACAAGTCTCCTTTTCGCTTAAGTAAGGGGCCGCAGGGGTGGTTCCAAGAGGGGCGGGCCAAAGTCTAGCGGAATGGTGCCCGCATTCCGCCCAAAGGGCAAGGCGTTCGCGCTGAACTTACATAAAGCCCAGTTCCAGACGCGCTTCGTCTGACATCATCTCCATCCCCCACGGCGGATCGAAGGTCATGGCGACCTTGACCTCTTTCACACCGGCACAGGATTCCACGGCCGTTTCCACCCAACCGGGCATCTCGCCCGCGACAGGGCAGCCCGGCGCGGTCAGGGTCATGGCGATATCCACCGCGTTCTCGGACGAGATTTCCACCGTATAAACCAGCCCCAGATCATAGATGTTCACCGGAATTTCCGGATCAAACACCGTGCGGCAGGCATTGACGACCGCCTCGTAAAGCGGATGGTCGGTGGTCGAAGGGCGGATCAGGGGGGCGCCCTCGATCTTGTCCGGCTGCTCGGTCATGGCACGCTCGCTTTAGTTGTTGAGTGATTATATAGGGAATTGCGCGCCAAGGTCCAGAGCAGCCGTTCAGATCGGTTGGGCCACCTTAGAACGGGATTTCGTCGTCCAGATCAGACCGCCCGCCCGACTTGGCACCGCCTGCACTGGCCCCGCCCTGTGCCCCACCGCGGTAGCTGCCACCGCCCGACGACCCGCCGCTGTAGCCGGCATCGTCATAGCCACCGCGATCATCGCCGCTGCCGCCACGCGAAGCGCCATCACGGCCCCCCAACAAGGTCAACTCCCCGCGGAACTGGCGCAGAACCACTTCGGTCGTGTAGCGATCGGCCCCCGATTGGTCTTGCCATTTGCGGGTTTCCAGCTGGCCTTCCAGATAGACGGTCGAGCCTTTTTTCAGATATTGCTCGGCAATCTTGCCCAAAGCCTCGTTAAAAATCGCAACCGAATGCCATTCGGTGCGTTCCTTACGCTCGCCCGAGGCCTTGTCGCGCCAAGTTTCCGACGTGGCGACCCGCAGGTTCACCACGCGGTTGCCATTTTGAAAGCTGCGCACTTCGGGGTCTGCCCCAAGGTTGCCCACTATGATCACTTTGTTAACCGACCCAGCCATATCGTCTCTCCCTGATTCCAGCGTTTCGACAGCCTCGCCGAACTTGGTTAAGAAAAACTTATAGACCACGCAGCAACCCCGCCGCAATGCGCCCGTCACTGTCTGGCCAACCCGTGCCTGCGGGACGAAAGGGCAGCAAGATCACTTCTTCGTAAAATTTGGACCAAGCCCTTTTCTCACCCCATTTCCAGCCTTAAATACGGCGGTGGCGCTGTGTGACGGCCCCGAGCAATAGGGCGATGCAGATGGTAAAAACGAATGTTTTCAAAGCTCCAGAAATTTGGAAGGTTTCGGCGCTGATCATTTTGCAGACGATTTGCAGCGTTGTGTTTATCGGGGATGTGTCAGGGGATTTGATTGCGCAGGGCGGGGACTCGCTGACCAATCCGGCCAATCTCTCCGAAATTGTTGCGTCTTTTGGCCTGATTTTGGGCTTGGTCTTTGAAACCTTTGTGCTTTGGTGGCTGATCGGGCGGCATAACCGGATGCAAGACAGCCTAAAAGCCGCCTCGGGCGCTTTGAGCGATTTGATGGAAAATTACTTTCGCACTTGGGCTTTGACACCGACCGAGGCCGATGTGGCCACATTCACCATCAAAGGCTATTCCATCACCGAAATCGCCAAACTGCGCGGATCAGCCGAGGGCACGATCAAAACCCATCTCAACGCCATTTACCGCAAATCCGGCGTCACCGGCCGCGCGCAACTGGTGTCTGTTCTGATCGAGGACCTTTTTCGCGGCACTTTGCTTGGCGTGGCAGGCGAAAAGCCGCACGGAGCCTAGGCAAACTTCTGCGCAAAGTTTGAAAACGGTTGGAATGGCGCAGAAAATTTCTTAAGACTTTACCTGATGCGCTGTTGGGGCGCTAAAGGGCGAAAGTTTGGACAGATCACCGCGACTCTTTGTTGTTTCAGCCGTGCTCGCCGCGCTGGTCGGCGGCAGCGCCAGTGGCGAAGGGTTGAAGTTCGGCGGCAATGCGCACAAAAGCCGGACGGCGCTGTTTCGCGCGCAAGTTGCCTTGTTGGATGGGAAACTGGCGGATCAATATTCCAACGTGGCTTCGAACAAAAGCGGTGAGCGCGATGTGACCCGTTTGCGCTACTCTGGCCAATACCGTGGTCTTTATCTGGACATGGCCAAGAGTGCCGCGCGCAAATACGGCGTGCCAGAGGATTTGTTCCTGCGCTTGGTGCAGCAGGAAAGCGGGTGGAACCCGGATGTCGTCTCGCCCAAAGGCGCGGTCGGGTTGGCGCAGTTAATGCCCGATACCGCCGACCATCTGGGGGTGGATAAAACCGATCCGCAATCGAATCTGGAAGGCGGCGCACGGTATTTGGCGATGATGTACGCGCGGTTTGGCACGTGGAAACTGGCCCTTGCCGCCTATAATGCCGGTCCCCAAGCGGTCGAGGCCGCAGGCGGCGTGCCGGAGTATCAAGAAACCTTGGACTATGTGGCCGCGATTCTAGGCTAGACCTTTGCCGCCGCTATTGGGAAGCAAAGGTGATCACAGGGTCCATCTGTGCTAGAACATCCGCCCCAAGGTGGCATTTGATCTGGTGCCCACCTGTCAGGGTTTGCACAGGCGGCATGGTGGTGTCGCACAATCCCCCCGCCACATGCGATTTCCACCGACAACGGGTTTGGAAGGGGCAACCAGAGGGCGGGTTCATGGCCGAGGGAATATCCCCTT
>JBAXLX010000014.1:0-21541 GCA_037134595.1 Pseudomonadota bacterium | reverse complement strand
TGCAACGCGCTGGCCTGCCCGCCCCGCCAGAGGGCAAAGCCGCCCCGCCCCCGCCCATGACGCCACTGGAAACCTTTATCGCCGTGCAAAGCGCTCCAAGGGGAGATTGGCTGCGCTGTCGGGTGACGACCCTGACCGAGGAACGCTCGATCAACGGGCGGGTGATCTTGGGCACTTTGATGCTGTACGTCTTGGTTCTGGGCAGCCTTTTGATCTTCACCCGCTGGCTGGTGATGCCGCTCTCGCGCCTGTCGCAGGCCGCCCGTCATATGGGCCTTGGCCAAAGCGTTCTGCCCGTTCCCGCCTTTGGCCCCGCCGAAATCGGCGCGGTGAGCGAGGCGTTTAACGACATGAACGCCCGCATCACCCAAATGCTGCGCGACAAAGACGCGCTTTTGGGCGCTCTTGGCCATGATCTGCGCACGCCCTTGACCGCTTTGCGCATCAGGGCCGAGAATTTGGACCCCTCTGCCAGCCGTGACCGGATGATCGACGCGATCAACCATTTGACCCATATCGTGAACGGCATTTTGGACCTGTCCAAAATCGGGGCCACCAAAGAGCCCGCCGTGCCCACCGATCTGACAGCCCTGATCACCACGATTGTCGAAGAGTTTGAAGATATGGGCGCGGATGTCGTTCTGATGGCAGGCCCGCGGATCAATGCCACGCTGCGCCCGCATCTTTTCATGCGCCTGATCCGCAATTTGATCGAAAATGCGGTGAAATACGGCCACTCGGCGCGGGTCAGCGTCACGCGGCACGACAGGGGCCTGTGCATCCTGATCGACGACCAAGGCCCCGGCATCGCACCCGAGGTGGTTCAGCGTCTGCTCAAGCCCTTCGAGCGGCTGGATGCGTCGCGCAACAGCGCCAGCGGCGGGGTGGGCTTGGGGCTGTCGATTGCCCAGATGATTGCCCAAGTCCACGGCGCAGTGCTGCAGTTTGAAAACCGCGCCGTGGGCGGGTTGCGGGTGCGTGTTGTCTTGCCGCCGTAAAGTGGTTTAGCGCCCCGTCAAGGCCGCCTGAAAGGCACTCAGTTCCGCTTGCGCCATCTTGACGACATGCTTGTCCTCTGGGTAGGCGGCAGAGGCCACATCGGCGATGAACTCTTTAAACGCTGCGACCCGTTCGGCTTGCAAGCGGTCGTATTCGGCGGCAAAGTTGCGATAGACTTTGGAATGACGCGGCATATGGCCGCGGTTGGTGCCCAAGATATCCTCGGCAAACAGATACTGCGCATCGCATCCAGCACCCGCCCCCATCGACCACAGCAAAATCCCCACACGGCGGTTGATTTCGGTGGCAACTTCTTCTGGCACAACTTCAATCTCGACCGCAAAGGCCCCGGCGGCCTCATAGGCGCGGATGTCTTCCAGCAAAGCCAAAGCGCCCTGCGCTGTCTTGGCCACCGCCTTCATGCCCCCCGTCCAAGTGGCACGGCTTGGCACCAGCCCCACATGGCCCACCACGGGGATATGTTCGCACGCGACATGCTCAACCGTTCCAAGCCCGCCCGAGCAATAGACCGCATCCGCCCCGGCGTTCATCACACGGCAGGCCCAACGCAGGTAATCGTCACGGGTGCCCGCTTCAAGATGGGTTTGGCCGGTCATCGAAAACAGCGTGGGGGCCACTTCGCGGTAGCGCGGATGGGTGACAAGGTGGTCGGGGACCGAGACGATGTCGATGCCCGCCTGTTCGGCGGCCTCGGCCTCGTCTAGGGTCATCACGCGCAGCATGGTGTATTGCCCCTTGCCCTTGTGGGCGCGCAGGTCGGCGATTGTGGGTTTCTTGCGGGCCATGACGGGTTCCTTAATGGCTGCGGCGGTCGATGTTCAGGCTGTGGAATTCGTCGCGGTAGGGCTTTGCCGTGGCGGGCAGGGCCTTGCGATAGGCATAGGCCGGATCAGTTTTTTGCCGGCGAAGCGAGGCAAAGACCTCACGGTAGCCATCCCAGATCGATGTGTTGGGGGCGGGAAGATCCTCCTTGATCAGGGCGTGCAAGCGGGGCAGGGCGTGATAGGGCACCATGGGGAACATGTGGTGTTCGACATGGTAGTTCATGTTCCAGTAAATATAGCGGCTGATCGGGTTCATATAGACCGTGCGGGTGTTGAGCCGATGGTCCAGCACATTATCGGCAAGGCCCGCGTGCTGCAAATGGCCCACCATCACCATATGCCAACTGCCATAGATGCGCGGCAATCCAATCAAAAACAGCGGCAACCATGTCTGCAGCGCCAAAGCCAGCGCAATCGTGGCCAGATAAATCGCAATATGCGCCCGCGCCACCCAGATCGTCTTGCCCCATTCGCTGGCAGGAATGAAGCTTTTCTCATCCGCCGTCAGATTGCCCGAGGCATTGCGCGCCAAAGTTTGCAGCGACCGAAGCGTGCCGATCACATCAAACAGCGCCAGAAAATTCATCACGGTTTTGGGCGGGCGCATCCAGGCAATCTCGGCATCGCGGCCGACGATATAGGTGTCGGTGTGGTGGCGGGCATGGCTCCACCGCCAAGTCACGGGGTTTCGCATCACCATGAAGCTGGCGATGTTATAGATCACATCGTTCATCCAAGCCGTGCGAAAGGCCGTGCCGTGGCCGCATTCGTGCCAGCGGCTGTCGCAGGACGACCCGTAAATCACGCTGTAGACCAAAAAGAACGGCACGCAGGCCCAAGTGCCCCAAAAGTGAATGCCGCCCCAAGCGCCGCCAATCAGCAACACAAACCACAGCGCCGTATCGCGCAAGGCCGGGCCATCGGTGCGTTTCATCAACTCTTTCATCACCGCACGCGGCACCTCGGAATGGTACCATTCCGCCGAGGCGAGGCCAATTTCCACCGCCCGCCGCCCATCGGCGCCGGTCAGGCCATAATCGCGTTGTCCAACTGGGATGGCTGCTGTTGTCATCATCTTACCTATGCTTGGTATGGTGGAAACTTTGGGGTGGCCTTCACCAGCCCCCGTCAATGCCGATATTCTGCCCGCAAATCATCCGCGCCCCGTCTGAGGCGAGAAACACCGCAAGATTCGCCACATCCTCGGCCAGAATGCGCGTCTTTACGCTTTGATTTTTCAAGATAAACGCGTTGTACTCCGCCAAGCGGTCGCCAAAGACGCGGTTTTCGGCCTCTGACACCACAGCCCCCGGCGCTATGGCGTTGACCGTGATGCCATGGGCCCCAAGTTCACGCGCCAGCCCCTTGGTCAGCCCCAACATCGCCCCTTTCGAGGCGACATAGGGCACATAGCCATCCCATTGCCCATTCAAGGTCAGCGAGGTCATATTGATCACCCGTCCCCAGCAGTTCGCCTTCATGCCCGGCGCGCAGGCACGGGTCAGCGCAAAAGTGGCGGACGAATTCACCCGCATTTGGGTGTCATAGTCCTCAAGGGTAAAGTCCTCAAACGGTTTGTTGATGATCAGGGCTGCGTTGTTGACCAAGATGTCAAAGGGGCCTGCGGCGGCCACTTTGGCCTGTGCCGCGCTTAAATCGTTCAGATCCACCCCAAGCCAGCCGTGGCCTTCTAAAGGCGTCAGGTCGGGGCGATCCAGCACCGTCACGCGCGCCCCTGCGGCGGCAAAGCCTGCCACAAGGGCCAAGCCGATCGACCCCAAGCCGCCCGTCACAAGGGCATGTTTTCCCGACAAAATCCCCTTGGTCATGGCTTACAACTTTTCCGACACTTCCTCGATTGAGGTTTGCGAGACAGGCTTATCCAGCACCACCTGCCCCAAGGCCATGGCGACGATCCGGTCGCAGCAGGCAAAGACATGGTGCATGTTGTGGCTGATAAAAACGCTGGTGACACCTTGTTCTTTCAAGCCTTTCACAAAGCCGATCACCTTGGCGGTTTCCTTGACCGACAGGTGGTTGGTGGGTTCATCCAAGATCATCACCTTGGATTTGAAATGCATGGCGCGGGCAATTGCCACACCTTGCCGTTGCCCGCCCGACAATTCGCCGACCAAAGCATCTGGCGAGCGCAGGTGAAGGTCGACATCGGCAATCGCCTTGACCGACTCTTCGCGCATCTTCTTTTCGTCCAAGACGCCAAACCCGCCGATCGACCATTTCAACGGCTCGCGCCCGATAAAGACGTTGCGCGAAATGGTCATCAGGGGGACCATGGAGTTGTATTGGTAGATCGTCTCGATCCCCAAGCGCATGGAATCCTTCGGGTTGCGGATGTCGACCTCTTGGCCCTCTAGCAGGATCTGCCCTTCGTCTTGACGGTGCAGGCCCGACAGGATGTTGATCAAGGTCGATTTGCCCGCGCCATTGTCGCCGACCAGCCCCAAAGCCTGGCCTTTTTCGATCTTCAGGCTGACACCCTTTAACGCATGCACGCCCGAATACCATTTGTGCAGATTGCGGGTTTCGATGATGGGGGTGCTCATTTATCCGTCTCCACTTGCATGGCCCGTCCACGGCGGCGCAACCACGCGTTGCCCACCACGGCAAAGATGGTCAAAGCGCCGATGGCGAATTTGAACCAGTTGGAATCGATCTGGCTCATCACCATGCCGTTGTCGATCACGCGGATCAAGGTGGCCCCGATCAACCCGCCGATGATCGACCCGATCCCGCCCGACAGCGAGGTGCCGCCGATCACCGCGGCGGCCACGGCCTGCAGCTCCATCCCTTCGCCCAGCGAGGGCAGGAAGGAATTCAAGCGCAGCGATTCGATCATCCCGGCAAAGCCCGCCAGAACCGAGCAGATCATGAAACAGGCGATCTTTACCTTGCCGCTGGGAATGCCCATGGCGGCGGCGGCAGGCAAAAAGCCCCCCGTGGCGCGCACCCAGTTGCCGAAGTTTGTTTTGGCCAACAACAGGCTGACCAAAACCGCAATCGCCAAGAACCACAAAACCGAGGCGCGGATTAAGCCGCCGCCGTCCACAAATCCGGTGAAAATCCAGCTTGGCACCGACCCCGGTTTGATGCGGGGTGGAAAGCCGCCTGACACCACAACCGTCATCGACCGCGCCATAAACATCATCCCCAAGGTTGTGATGAAAGAGGGGATGTCAAACTTGATCGTGATCCAGCCGTTGATAAATCCGATGGCGGCACAGAGCGCCAAGCCCAAAAACACGGCCAGCCAAAAGGGCACGCCCGCCACCACCAGCACGGCCATGGTCATCGGCATCAGCGCAAAGACCGATCCAACCGACAGGTCAAACTCGCCGCAGATCATCAGCAAGGTCACCCCGACCGCAACCAAGGCCGTTTCCGGCAAGAGCCCCAGCACACCGCGCACGTTGTCAATCGACAAGAACACCGCGCCAGAGCGGATCTGGAACATCAGCACCAGCAGCACCAACAACAAGGTGCTGGCAAGCTCTGGCTTTTGCAAAGCGAGTTTAAAAAGGCGCTTCATCCGTCAGGGTTCCTTTGGTTGAAAACTGGTTGGCGCAAAGCATATCTCTGCGCCAACCATCGTCAAAGACTTAACGCAGGCCCTTTTCGGACAGATCGCGCACAGCGGCCACATCCTTGGGGTAAACCAGCGCTTCACCGGTGTTGATGTCGACCGGCGACAGGCCGACCGTCTTGGCCAGATAGACCTCCATCACGGGCATGAAGCCCTGTTCATAGGGCTGCTGGTCAACTTCGACTTGGATATAGCCTGAGTCCATCTCGTCGAGCACGACCGGAACCAAGTCGAAGCCACCCAACAAAACCTTGCCCGGCGCTATGCCACGGTCACGCAGCACACCCGCCACGCCTGCATGCCAAAAGCCCGTGTCGAAATAGGCGTTGGTTTCGGGATGCGCGCTCAGATAAGCGCCAACGCGGTCGGCGACCACTGCCAGATCAAGGCCAGAGTCGATCTTTTCATAGGTGATCTTGCGATCGGGATTGGCTTTGATCTGCTCGTCAAGAAAGTTGGTGACCCCCAAAGCGCGGGTTTCTGACCAGTTCTGGCCGGGGCCGGAAACGCCGACCAGCACATGGATCGGGCCTTCAGCGGGCATATTGGCCCATTGTGCGCGCGCCAGACCGTAGCCAGCCGGTTCAAAGCCTTGGCCAACATAGGCTTGACGGGCGTTGCCGGCAGCCCCTTCCAGATCGTCCACGTTGGACGAAATCACGACCACACCGGCATCGCGGGCGCGCTGGATGATATCGTCAAAGGCGGTGTTGTCGATGATCGACGTGATCAGCGCATCGGGCTTGCGGGCCAAAGCAGCTTCCATATTGGCAACCTGTTCGGCAATCGAGCCATCGGTTTGTACATAGACCATCTGGCACGTCGCCCCGATCTTGGCGCAGGCATCCTCGTAGCCCTTTTGCACCGCCTGCCAGAAAGTGTTGGACGCGCCCGAGTGGACGGTGAACACGATGTCCAGCGGGTCTTGGGCAAAGGCCGCGGTAGAGACGGTCGACAGTAGGGCAGCGATAGCAAGTCCTTGAAGTTTCTTCATCTTATGCTCCTCCCATGAAGCAGGTTGCGGTCGGTTCAGACCGTGGTGGCATCGGACCGAAGTCGCGACGTGGTGAAGGCCCGATCCAGATCGGGATGCAATTGCATCCCAAGACCTGCTCCGGGCGGAACAGTGATCATCCCACCTTTGACCTCGGGCAAAGCCGTGACCAAATCGCGGTACCACGTGCGGTAAAAGGCGCGCACGCTTTCTTGCACCAAGGCATTGGGCGCGTTCAGCGCCAGATGGGTGCTGGCGCACAGCACCACGGGGCCGGTGCAATCGTGCGGCGCTATGGGCAAATGCCAAGCCTCGGCCATCGCGGCGATCTTGCGCGCCTCTGACAGGCCACCGCACCACGACAGGTCCAGCATCACCACACCTGCAGCGCCCGTCTCTAGCAAGTCACGAAAGCCCCAGCGCGTGGCTAGGGTTTCAGACGCCGAAATCGGCGCAGGTGACAGTTCCGCATAGCGCTTCAGGCTGCCCAAAGAATCCATCTTGATCGGGTCTTCGTGCCAGAAGGTCTGATAGGGTGTCAGCGCCTTGGCGATCTGCAAGGCAGGCAAAAGCTGCCACATCGAGTGAAACTCGACCATGATATCCATCTTGTCGCCCACAGCGCGGCGAATTTTCTCGAACGGCCCCAAGGCTTTGCGCAGATCGGGACCAGAGATATACTGCCCGCGCGTGGCCTCTGCCGCGCGGTCAAAGGGCCAGATTTTCATGGCCGTGATGCCCTCTTCCAGCAAAGACTGGGCCAATTCATCGGCACGGTTCATAAAGCCGTTCAGATCGTCATACTGCGGGCTGTCGCCAATGCCGTAATTGGCCGTCACTTGGCCCGTGGTTTTCTTGACATATTCGGTGCCCGCACAGGTGTTATAGGTGCGAATTTCGCGGCGGGTAAAGCCGCCCAGCAACTGGGCAATCGGCTGGCCCGTGGCCTTGCCGAACAAATCCCACAGCGCGATGTCAAAGGCCGAATTGCCCCGCATTTCCGCGCCGGACGAGCGAAAGCCCAGATATCCCACCAGATCGGCGGCCAGCCGGTCAATTTCCAGCGGATCGCGGCCCATCACGCGCGGCGCGATGTATTCATGCACATGCGCTTCGACGGTGGCCGCACCAAAGAACGTCTCGCCCAAGCCCACCAGCCCTTGATCGGTATGAACCTGCAGCCAGATCAAGTTTGGCCGTTCGGCCACGCGGATGGTTTCAAGGGCGGTGATCTTCATGACATCCCCGCCGTCAGCAAAGCGCGCACGCTGTCGTCAAAGTGCAAAGACATCAACTCGACCGCCTTCAGCGGGTCACTGGCGGCCACGGCATGCGCGATGTCGATATGGGTCTGCACCATCAAATCGCGCGCGGCTTGGGTGGGGCGGGTCTTCCATCCCATCGGCCAAGTTTGCCGCGTAATCCCCTGAAAAGCCCCGATCAACAGCGAGTAGACCGGATTGCGCGAGGCTTGCGCCAAAGCCGTGTGAAAGGCCAGATCATATTCCATAAGCTGGGCAGGGTCGCCCAAACTGGCCTGCATCTGGCCGGCAAGGCGCAAAATCTCTCCCGCTTCCGCATCGGTTCGGCGGATCGCGGCAAGGGTGACAATGCGCGTTTCCATCGTGCGGCGCACGTCGTAGATTTGGTGGATGTTGATCTGGTCGGTATGCACGCCGTGTTCGATCATCAAAGACATGGCCCCGTGGTCAATCTGCGCCACGGTGGCGCGCTTTCCCGTCGCCAGTTCAATGATCCGCATCGCGGCCAAAGAGCGAAACGCCTCGCGCACCACGGTGCGTGACACGTTCAGTTCCTTTGACAGCAAGGCTTCCGAGGGCAGCTTGTCGCCCGGCATCAAATCCATCTCGCGGATATGCCGCGAGATCGCACCAATCGCATCGCCCACCAGACTGGCGCTGTTGCTCTGATCCAAACCAATCCCCCCGAACCTGTCAGACAGGTTTTGCTTGAAATAGGTGTAAAGGCCGCGCATCCTGCCTGTCAACGGATTCGTGAAGGGGCGAAGATGGGCGTCGAATTGGTCCTGCGGGCCTGCGATATCGTCGGCGAAAGTGCGGTTTGGGATGACCGGCGCGGGCGCTTGGTATGGGTGGATATCATCGGTCGGCGGGTGCAGGCGTTCGATCCGGCCAGTGGGGCGCATCAGGTGTGGCCCTTGCAGGGGCGACCCACCTCGATCGGGTTGCGCGCCGATGGCGGGGCGATCTTGGGGATGGAGCGGGCGATTTGCCTGTGGGATTGGCACGGCCAACCAAGCCCCGTGGCACAGGTTGAACCCGACCTGCCCGCCAACCGCCTGAACGAGGGCGTGGTGGGGCCGGATGGGGCCTATTGGGTGGGCACGATGTTCAACAACATCCAAGACGATGACAGCCCGCGGGATATTCCCCAAGCGACGGGAAAGATCTATCGCTACACGCAATCAGGCGGCTTACAGCAGGTTTGCGACGATGCATTTGGCATCACCAACACGCTGGTCTTCCCCGACAAAACCCATCTGATCACCGCCGACACCTTGGCCAATACCATCTACCGCTATGACATCGGGGCAGGGGGGCAGCTTTCGGGCCGCAGCGCGCTGCAGTCTGGCTTTGCGCGTGGCTTTCCCGATGGGTCTTGTCTTGATGCCCAAGGCCGTCTGTGGACAGCGCGGGTGGCGGGGGGGGCTTGCCTGACCTGCCTAGCGCCCGACGGCACGGTTGAGGATGTGGTTGACCTGCCCTGCCTGTGGCCGACCAGTTGCGCCTTTGGCGGGCCTGATCTGGCCACGCTATATGTCACCTCGGCCCGCTTCACCCTGTCGGGCGACCATCTGGCCGCACATCCCCACGAAGGCGGGCTATTCGCGCTGGATGTCGGCGCGCGCGGCGTGCCCGCGTACCGCTTTGGAGAAACCTCATGAAGATCGTCGACCTGCGCGCCACCACGGTTGCGGTGCCTTTGCAAGCCCCTTTGCGCCATGCCAATGGGGCCCATTGGGGCCGCTTTATCCGCACCATTGTCGAGGTGGTCTGCGACACCGGTGTTGTGGGCTTGGGCGAGATGGGGGGCGGTGGGGCCTCTGCCGAGGCGGCGGTTTTGGGGTTGAAACCCTATGTGCTGGGCCATGACCCGTTGCAGTTGGAACAGCTGCGCTGGAAGATCATGAACCCCGTGGGCAGCCTGTACAATGCGCGCGCGCAACTGCATGCGGCGGTCGAGATGGCCTGCATGGATGCGGCGGGCAAAAACCTCGGCATCCGCGCCTGCGACCTTTTGGGCGGGGCGCTGCGGGAACAGATTCCCTTCGCCTCGTACCTGTTTTTTCGCCACCGCAATGGCGCGACAGGGGCAGGGGGCGAGACCAGCGCTGACGAGATCGTCGCCCATGCCCGCGACCTCAAATCCAAACACGGCTTTACCACCCACAAGCTCAAAGCCGGCGTCTTCCCCCCCGCCCATGAGATCGAGGTTTACCGCGCCCTTGCCGCCGCCTTTCCCAACGACCGTTTGCGCATCGACCCCAATTCTGTCTGGACCGTGGAAGAAGCGATCCATGTCGGCCGCGCGATCCTTGATCTGAACAACGACTATTTCGAAGACCCCTGCTGGGGGCTGGAAGGCATGCGCCGCCTGCGCCAGTTCGTGCCCATCCCCACGGCCACCAATGCGGTTGTGGTCAATTTTGAACAATTGGCGCAATCCATCCGGCAAGATTTGATCGACGTTGTGTTGTTAGACACCACCTTTTGGGGCGGGCTGCGCCAAGCCTATAAGGCGGGCACCGTGCTGGAAACCTTTCAATACGGCGCTTCGGTGCATTCGTCGGGGGAATTGGGCATCCAGCTGGCATCTATGCTGCACCTAGGGGCCGCCTTGCCAAATATCGGCTTTGCGGCAGATGCGCATTATCACCATCTGACCGACGATATCATCAAAGGCGGGCCGTTTCGCTATCACAACGGGTCCATCGCTTTGCCCAAGGGGCCGGGCCTTGGGGTAGAGCTAGACCGCGAGAAGGTTGCCGAATACGCCGAACACTTCCGCCGCTTTGGCGGCTATGCCTACGACCGCGATCCGGCGCGGCCGAACTGGTATTCGGTCTTCCCCGAGCGCAACTTTGCCGATCCGGCCGACGGGGCGATGGCGCTGTAACGCCGTTACACGGCGCGGTCGATTCGCGTGCTCAGATGAATCAGGCTTTCGGAGGATTTCACCCCCGTCATCGCCCCGATCTGATCGAGCACGTCATCCAGTGCAGCCGTGTTGGGTGCTGCCAGTTGCAGCAGCAAATCGAACCGGCCAGAGGTGGTAAAGACCCGCTCCACCTCGGCAATCGCCTTCAATCGCGACAGGATCGCCGCCTGACTGCGCGGTTCGATGGTCAGCAAAACCGATGCCCGCAACCGCCCCTGCCGCGCCTCTTCGCCCAGCTTCAGCGTATAGCCTGCGATGATGCCGCCCGTCTCTAACCGCTCTAGCCGCGCTTGAATGGTAGAGCGCGCCACCTTCAAACGGCGTGCCAAAGTCGCCACCGAGATGCGGGCATCGGCACTGAGCAGGCCGATGATGTTGCGGTCGAGGTCATCCATACAATATGCCTTCCTTTTTCGTCATTATGACGAAACATTCAGACAAATATATAGTTTTGTTCGGTGAAGTTGTCACGCATATGCAGCATCCTACGTTGCAGGAAAAGGGCGGCTCATACGCACCTGGCCTGGTTGGAAAAACCGAGCTTGTGCCGAGCCTGCCTGTCCATTTTATGGCAACGGGAAAGGACAAGCATCTTGTTGGCAGAAAGGAATACGCCGATGGGACTGTCCAAAACGATCTGGACCAATCCGACCGAATACCTGCGCAATCAGCAGCCGGAAAACCCCGTGCTGTTTTTTGCGCCCCAAACCGTGCAGGCGACCGCGCGTCGTTTTCTGCAAGGATTTCCGGGCCTTGTGACCTATGCGGTCAAGTCCAACCCTTCGGAAGAAGTGGTTGAGAACCTGATCGCAGCCGGTGTGAAGGGGTTTGACTGCGCCTCGCCGTTTGAGATTGACCTGATCCGCCGTCTGGATCCGGATGCAGCGATCCATTATCACAACCCCGTGCGCTCGCGTGCCGAGATTGCCTTTGCGGTGGAACGCAAAGTCATCTCTTGGTCGGTGGATAGCCGCAGCGAATTGGCCAAGCTGATCGAGATGGTGCCCGCAGAAGGCTGCGAGATTTCCGTGCGCTTCAAGCTTCCGGTGTCGGGCGCTGCCTATAACTTTGGCGCCAAGTTTGGTGCCACGGCGGAACTGGCGGCAGAGCTGCTGAAAACGGTGGCGGATGCGGGCTTTGTGCCCTCGATCACCTTCCATCCGGGCACGCAGTGCACTGATCCGGAAGCTTGGGCCTCCTATATCCGCGAGGCGGCGGTGATTGCGCGCAATGCCGGTGTGAAAATTGCCCGCCTGAACGTGGGTGGTGGGTTCCCGAACAACCGTGTCGACGGCGTCAGCGTGGACGTGCAGTCGATCTTTGAAACGATCGACCGCGTGACGGGCGAAAGCTTTGGGGCCAACCGTCCGGCCTTGGTCTGCGAACCCGGGCGCGGCCTGTGCGGCGATGCTTTTGCGGTGGCCGCACGGGTTAAATCGGTGCGCGACGATCAGCATGTGTTCATGAACGACGGCATCTATGGGTCGATGTTCGAATTCAGCCAGATCGGCATCATCAACCGTGTCGAAGTCATCGATCCCAACGGCCACCGCCGCATGGGTGACGTGCAAGGCCGTGTCGTCTTTGGCCCGACCTGCGATTCGGTTGACCGTTTGCCCGGCGAAGTGCCCTTGGCATCTGACGTGCAAGAGGGCGACTTTGTCGTTTTCCAAGGCATGGGGGCCTATTCCACCGTCACCAACAGCCGCTTCAACGGCTTTGGCGAATTGGGTGTGGTCACGGTTCTGTCACTGAAGCTGTAAGGCTTAGCACAAGTTACAAGCCCCGGCAGGTCCGTCCTGCCGGGGCTTTTCTTTTGGCCGCCTTTCCTTTCGCCCATGCCCGCGCCATAACGGCCCCAGCCCGACTGAAAGGATATCCCATGCGCCCCCTCACCCTCGCCGCCACGCAATTTGCCTGCACATGGGACTTGCCCGCCAACCTTGATCAGGCCGAGGCTTTGGTGCGCCAAGCCGCCGCCCAAGGCGCAACGCTGATCTTGATCCAAGAGCTCTTCGCCAGCCCTTATTTCTGCATCGAACAACACCCCAAATACCTTTCCATGGCGCAGCCCTTTGCAGGCAACCCGCTGATTGCCCGCTTTGCCGATCTGGCGCGCGACTTGGGCGTGGTGCTGCCATGCCCCTATTTCGAAAAGGCGGGGCCTGCCTTTTTCAA
Source organism: Pseudomonadota bacterium (assembly GCA_037134595.1). Classification (GTDB taxonomy): domain Bacteria; phylum Pseudomonadota; class Alphaproteobacteria; order Rhodobacterales; family Rhodobacteraceae; genus Stagnihabitans. The sequence continues at coordinate 8,724 of JBAXLX010000014.1, read as the reverse complement.
TTCCTGCGCCATAATTGATGCCGATGGCCGCGTCTTGGGCAACTATCGCAAAAGCCATATCCCGCAAGGGGTTGGCTATGAAGAAAAGTTCTATTTCAGCCCCGGCGATACCGGCTACCGCGTCTGGGACACCGCCGTGGGCCGCATCGGTTTGGGCATATGCTGGGACCAGTGGTTCCCCGAATGCGCCCGTGCCATGGCGCTGATGGGGGCCGAGGTGCTGCTTTATCCCACAGCCATCGGATCAGAACCCCCCGCGCCCGAGTACAACAGCCAACCCCATTGGGAAGCCTGTATGAAAGGCCACGCCGCCGCCAATATCCTGCCCGTCATGGCGTCAAACCGTATCGGCCACGAAGTCGCCCCCGGCGGGCGCGATCTGACCTTTTACGGATCAAGCTTTATCTGCGACCATGCGGGCCAAATTCTGGCCAAAGCCAGCCGTGAGCGGGCCGAGGTGATCACCGCGCAGGTCGATCTGGACCAAATCGCCGAGTTGCGCGCCTCTTGGGGGATTTTTCGCGACCGCAGGCCCGAAACCTACGCGGCCTTGGCCACGTTAGACGGTGGGTTGCGTCACGGGTAAGGGGGGGCTGCGCCGTTCAACCGTGCCTCTAGCTCGGTCTTGATCTTGTAAATCAGACCGCCATTGGGGCGCAGTTCCTGCGCGGCGCGGATCAAGCGCAGGGCGGTTTGGGGGTGGGTTTTTTCCAGCGCCACCGCCCCATCGCGCAAATCATCGGCCGTCAAGTTCCCCATGGCGCTGCCGCCCTTGGCCAAGGTGGCAATCACCACACGCAGGGCATTGGCCCAATCGTCTTGCGCCAGCGTTTCGCTGCTATGGCTGGGGTAATCGGAGACATCATCGTTAAACAGATCGGGGTTGGGGGAAATCTGCAACCGCGCGTTCAAGCGGCGATTGCTTTGCACATAAGGGGCCAAGAACGCCTGTGCGGCGGCTTGGGTCGGCAGCATCTTGCTGGCATGCCACGGAAAGGCCTCTAAAAGCCGCGCGGTGATGGTGGGGTCAGCCACGGCGTCATTGGCCAGATGCCCGATGATCGCTTGCAATTGGCTTAAAGACAGATTGCGGTCGGCGACCTTGGTCAAGCCGTGGTGATCGACGCCCAAGACCGTCAGCGCGTCAGCCACAATATCGCCCTCAACCAGCAAAGCGCGGTCAAAGACGCGCACGCGCAGCGCCTGTTGGCCAAAGGCGTTTTCCCACAGCCGCAGGCGGGCATCATAATCCAGATACAACCGCTGCATTGGCGCTGGGTCGGGCAGGGCGTTTAACCCATGGCCCCAAAGCGCTTCTTCTGGCCGCCGATGGGGTTTGGCACCTTCTTGATGATGCGAGACGGCATGGCGATCTTGACGGCGCAGATAGACCAAAATTTCAATTTGGTCGAACTTTCCCTGTAGGGCCAAGGCCAGATCGTCCAGAACCCGCTGCTGGAAGATAAAGGAAAAGTTCTCGGAACTGGCAAAGACGTGGTCGGTGGGCTGCCGTGCGAGAAATTCGCCAAAGGCTTGCGGGTCGTGAACGCAAAACCCCTCGGGGAAAATCCGCACGGGGTTCAGATAGCCCAGATGCCGGTGCACTTGCGGTGCCGGTGCGACATAAGCCAAGCTTAGGCCACGGCTGCGCAACAGCGCCTCGTTGTGCTGCAGGCTGACTTGCAGGCTGGTCGTGCCGGTCTTGTGTGCGCCAATGTGCAGGCTTAATCGCCGCATTCCGCCCTCATCGCAATCGCTACAGTTAAATTCTTGAAGGTCTAAAAAGAATGCCGGACCCTAGCAAGGATCCGGCAGGTCTGACAATACGCTTCTGTCAGACGGTGCTTTTAGCGCTGGCCAACACCGACATAGTCGCGCTTCTCTGGCCCGATATACAACTGACGCGGGCGACCGATCTTACCGTTGTCGGTGATCATCTCTTTCCACTGGCTAATCCAGCCGACGGTGCGGGAAATGGCAAAGATCGGCGTGAACATCGAGGTGGGAAAGCCCATCGCATCCAAAATGATGCCGGAATAGAAGTCGACATTGGGATAGAGCCGTTTTGAGATGAAGTAATCATCCGACAAGGCGATCCGCTCCAACTCTTTGGCGACTTGCAGGGTGGGGTTGTTGTGAATGCCCAGCAGGTCCAGCACTTCGTCGGCCGATTCTTTCATCACCGTCGCGCGGGGGTCAAAGTTCTTATAGACGCGGTGGCCAAAGCCCATCAGCCGGAAGCCAGAGTTCTTGTCTTTGGCCTTGGCGATATATTCCGGAATCCGGTCCACCGTGCCAATTTCGCGCAGCATTTCCAGACAGGCTTGGTTGGCGCCGCCGTGGGCAGGCCCCCACAGGCAAGCAATGCCCGCGGCGATGCAGGCAAACGGGTTGGCCCCCGAAGACCCCGCCAACCGCACGGTCGAGGTCGAGGCGTTTTGCTCATGATCCGCATGCAGCATCATGATGCGGTCCATGGCTTTTTCCAGCACAGGGTTGACCACATAGTCTTCTGTCGGAACCGCAAAGCACATGTGCAAGAAGTTGCCCGCATAAGACAGGCTGTTCTTGGGGTAAACAAAGGGCTGGCCGACCGAGTATTTATAGGCCATCGCCGCAATCGTCGGCAGTTTGGCAATCATGCGGATGGCCGCCACTTCGCGCTGCCATGGGTCGTTGATATCAAGGCTGTCATGGTAAAAGGCCGACATCGCCCCCACCACGCCCACCATCGTCGCCATCGGGTGGCTGTCACGCCGGAAGCCGCGGAAGAAGTAGTGCATCTGTTCATGCACCATCGTGTGGCGCGTGATGCGGGTGGTGAAATCGGCCATCTGCTCAGTGGTCGGCAGCTCGCCGTACAGCAGCAGGTAGCAGACCTCTAGATGGGTGCTTTCAGCGGCCAACTGCTCGATCGGATAGCCGCGGTACAGCAATTCGCCCTTGTCGCCGTCGATAAAGGTGATCGCACTTTTGCACGCCGCGGTCGAGGTGAAGCCCGGATCATAGGTGAACACATCCGCTTCATCATAAAGCTTGCGAATATCCACCACATCCGGCCCCATAACCGGCGACATCATCGGCAGATCGTAAGACTTGCCATTCACGCTTAATTTTGCAGTTTTATCAGCTGACATCTCTCAATCCCCAATTTCGCCCTTAGCCCGTGGCAGCGGGAAGGGCATCTTCGATATGATAGCAGGCGCGGGCCAGCGCCTTTTGGCCGGGCGCAAGATCAGGCTGCGCCAAGCCGGGCTAGTGTTTCGTCGCGGCCCAGCACCAGCATCATGTCATAGACGCTGGGAGTGGCCGTTCGTCCAGCAAGAGCCGCCCGCAAAGGAGAGGCCAGTTTGCCAAATCCGATCCCTGCAGCGGTGGCTGCTTGGGCCAGAATAGCTTCCAAATTCACTTTGTCCCAATTACCACTTTGCAACTGCAGCGTCAATGATTGCAGTATACCACGGGATACCGTATCCAGAAAAGCGGCGGCGGCGGGTTCGGGCACAATCGGGCGGCTGACCAAGGCAAATGCCGCTTTTTCAAGCAGTTCGGGGAAGGTTTTGGCGCGGTCTTTCAGGCAATACATGCCCTTCAGCATCAGGTCATGCTGGTGCGGCGTCAGCGCAGGTTTGCCCGCCACGGCCAAATACGCCTGTAACTCTTGCAGCAGCGCAGCATCATCCGCCATGGCGATGTGCTGGCCGCAGGTATGTTCTAGCTTTTTGAAATCCAACCGCGCCGGGGCGCGGCCGATTCCGTCCAGATCGAACATGGCTTTCGCCTCGTCGCTGGTGAAGATTTCGGCATCGCCCTTGGCCCAGCCCAGACGGGTCAGATAGTTGCGCATCCCCGCAGCAGGATAGCCCATGGCCTGATACTCTTCCACGCCCAAAGCCCCGTGGCGCTTGGACAATTTCTTGCCATCCGGCCCGTGGATCAGCGGAATATGCGCCCAGACCGGCACATCCCACCCCATGGCCTGATAAACCATGGTTTGGCGTGCGGCATTGGCCAGATGGTCATCGCCGCGAATGACATGGGTGACGCCCATGTCATGGTCATCGACCACCACCGCCAGCATATAGGTCGGCGTCAGGTCAGAGCGCAGAACGATCATGTCGTCAAGCTGGTCGTTCTGGAAGGTGACTTTGCCCTGAACCTTGTCGTCAATCACCGTCTCGCCGTGGCGGGGGGCCTTCATGCGGATCACATAGGGAAGGTCGGGGTGTGAAGCAGGGTCGGCATCGCGCCACGGGCTTAAGAACAGCGGATAGCGGCCAGCGGCCTCTTCGGCCGCGCGAAAGGCGTCGATTTCTTCTTTGCTCGAAAAGCACTTATAGGCGGTGCCGCGGTCCAGCATCTGGTGGGCAACCTCGGCATGGCGGTCTTTGCGGTCAAACTGGCTGACCACATCGCCGTCCCACTCAAGACCCAGCCATGTCAGCCCGCGCAAAATGGCGGCGGTGGCTTCGGGGGTAGAGCGCTCGCGGTCAGTATCTTCGATGCGCAGCAAGAACTTGCCCCCCCGCCCGCGCGCGTAAAGCCAGTTGAACAGCGCCGTGCGACCGCCGCCGATGTGCAGATAGCCCGTGGGCGAGGGGGCAAAGCGGGTGACGATCTGGGGCGAGGACATGGGCGCGTTAACCTTATGGAAAGCTTGAGGAGCTAGGCTCGCGGCAGCTTTAGGCAAATGCGGGACGGCTGACAAGGTGGGCAAAGGGCGGCAAGCTTGGGGGTGGATGGTCCATTGGGCCAAGGGCAGTGTTATGCCCGACCCATTCTTGGCGACACCTGTGTTCTTGGCCTTGGGGATCGGCCTGTGGTTTGGCCTGCCGGTTGAACCGGGGGTAGGGTTTTATGCGGTTTTGGCCTGTGTCTTTATAGGCTTGGGTTCGCTTGGCCGCTTTGGCCCATGGCGTGCGCGGCCTGTCACACTGGCTTTGGCCTGCATGGCGGCAGGGGCCTTGGCGTGTGGTGCGCGTGTGTGGGTGGTGGCTGCGCCGATGTTGGCGCAGCCCTATTACGGGCCGGTTCAGGGCCGGATCATCGACATCGACCGCTCGCAATCCGATGCCATCCGCCTGACTTTGGATCAGGTCGTGCTGACCGCTGTGCCGCCTGATGAAACGCCTGTCGAAGTGAGGATTTCGTTGCATGGCCCGCCACCGTCTGCGCCCTATGAAATGGGCCGCACGGTCATGATCACGGCCCGCTTGGCCGCACCTGAAAGCGCGCCAGAGCCGGGGGGCTTCGATTTTCGCCGGATGGCGTGGTTCCAGCAGTTGGGGGCTGTGGGATATACCTCCAGCCCTGTCGTCACTTGGGCCCCGCCCGGCCCTTGGGATGCCCGCATCAACCGGTTGCGCAACCGCTTATCGGCGGGGATCATGGCACAGGTTGCAGGGGATGCGGGGGCCTTCGCCTCGGGGGCGTTAACGGGCGATCGGTCGGGGATTTCGGCAGGCGTGGTGAATGACCTGCGGGTGTCGTCCCTGGCGCATTTGCTGGCGATATCAGGGATGAACATGGCGTTTTTGACCGGCTTTGTCTTTGGCCTGATCCGGTACGGCCTTGCTTTGGTGCCGCCCGTGGCCTTGCGGATGAACACCAAAAAGGCTGCGGCACTTGTGGCCTTTGGTGTGGCGCTGTTCTATCTGATTCTGTCAGGGGCCAATGTCGCCACGACGCGGGCCTTCTTGATGGTGTCGCTTTTGCTGGGGTCGGTCTTGCTGGACAGGCGGGTTTTAACGCTGCGCTCGGTGGCGCTGGCGGCGTTGATTTTGCTGGTCTGGCAGCCCGAAAGCCTGTTGGCGCCGGGGTTTCAACTGTCTTTCGCCGCAACCATTGCGCTGATCGCTTTGTATGCCCCGACCGAGCGGTTTTTGCGCGTGCGCGGATTGCCGGGGTGGCTGGTGGCGGTGGTGATGCTGGCTGTCACCTCGGCCATCGCCGGATTGGCGACGGCCCCCTTTTCGGCGGCAACCTTCAATCGGTTGACGGCTTACGGCTTGCTCGCCAACCTTTTAACCGTGCCGGTGATGAGCCTTTTGATGGGGGCTGGGGCGGTCGCCGCCTTGATGGCCCCTATGGGGCTGGCGGCTTTGCCGTTGGCCGTTATGGGGTGGACGGCACAGTGGATTTTGGCCGTGGCGCATTGGGTCACGGGGTTGAACGGGGCCATCACGCCGGTACCGCAACCGGGGCCTTGGGTTGTTCCGTTGATCACCGTGGGGGCCTTGTGGGCGCTGATCTGGCAGGGTAGGGCGCGGATGCTGGGCCTTGCGCCTTTGGCCTTGGGCTTTGGCCTTTGGGTCATGGTTGAGCGGCCTGTTTTGTTGATTTCCTCTGACGGGGTCCTGGCGGGTCTGCTGGGGCCAGACGGGCGGGCGCTATCTTCCCCAAAAGGCGCAGGGTTTGCCGCAGAGTCTTGGCTGGCAGATGACGGCGATCTGGCGTTGCAAGCGGATGCTGCCCTTCGCCAAGGGTTTCTTGGCCCCAAAACCCAGCGCAGCTTTCAAATTGCGGGCCTGCGCGGTGTGATCTTATCAGGCAAAGACGCACCTTTGGCCATCGCTGCGGCCTGTGCGCGGGCTGATCTTGTCGTGCTGCCCAAACGCTACGGGCCAGCGCCGATGCGGCCTGCTGGCTGCATGGTGATCGACGAAGCCATCTTGTCCCAAAGCGGAGCTTTGGCAGGCGTGCCGCAGGACGGCGGCGTGCTTTTGGTGCCGGTTCACAGCGGCGCAAGGCTGTGGTCAGGGGTGACAAACCCAATGCCTCCCCAGCTGATCAGCCCAAATCCGGCGCGATTGGCGGCTTTGCCCGCGCGGCCCGATCCCTAGCGCGCTTAATAACTGCGGATCAGGCCGACCAATTTGCCCTGTACTTTGACCATATGGCTGGGGAAAACCCGTGTTTCATAGATCGGGTTCGCCGCCTCTAGCGCGATCATCGCACCTTTGCGGCGGAAGCGTTTCAGCGTGGCTTCGGCATCTTCCACCAAGGCCACCACGATATCGCCGTTTTCGGCATCTTGCTGCTCTTGGATGATCACGATGTCACCATCGTTGATCCCCGCCTCGATCATCGAATCACCCTTCACCTCTAGCGCGTAATGCGCGCCTTTGCCTGAAATCAGGGCGTTGGGCACGGTGACATGGTGGCTGATGTGTTGAATAGCCTCGATCGGCACACCAGCGGCGATGCGGCCCATCATGGGGATTTCCATGGCATAAGATGTCTCGACCGCCAAAGCCGCCGCAGGGCGCGGCGGCGGGGCTTCGGGTTTAGACCCCTGCACAACGCGCGGCTTAAAGCCCACTTTGTCCATCGCCTCGGGCAGTTTCACAATTTCCAGCGCGCGCGCACGGTGCGCCAGACGGCGGATAAACCCGCGCTCTTCCAAGGCGGTGATCAGGCGGTGGATGCCGGATTTTGATTTCAAATCCAGCGCGTCTTTCATCTCGTCAAAGGACGGCGGCACGCCATCACTCTCAATCCGTGTGCGAATGAAATCCAAAAGCTCAATCTGTTTGCGCGTCAACATCGGTGTCACCCTTTTGCAACATCACGGAGGCGAGCCCCCACCAAAAGACCCTTGCGGCGCAACAACGTCACAAGTGTTAATGCATTGTTCTATCCGTGTTCTTGTTTTGTGTCAACAGATTTGCAAATTACAGCGCAATAAAGCGCACGAAACTGCCCTTGGTCCGCGCCTCATCGCCGGCAGGGCGGATCAGCAGGGCATTGGCTTGGGTCAAAATGCCGATCAGGGCGGAATCTTGCCGCTCAAACGGGGTGATGATCCCCTTGGCACACCGCGCGCGCATGTAATGGGTGCGCGGGCCTGTGGCGTCGAGATCGGCGCCCAAGCTGGCATCGTGTTGCAAAGGCGCCACATCCGGCCGCCCCTGCAAGGCCCGCACCATCGGCAGCAAAAACAGGTGGGCGCAGACGATCGAGGATACCGGATTGCCCGGCAGCCCCAGCATGGCCATGCCCGCCACCCGCCCCGCCATCAAAGGCTTGCCCGGCCGCATGGCGATTTTCCAAAAGGCGCGCTCTAGCCCAAGGCTTTCGGCGACCGGCCCCACCAGATCATGATCGCCGACCGAGGCCCCGCCGATGGTGACGATCAAATCCGCCCCCTGCGCCAGCGCGAACACCGCCGTCAGGTCCGCGACCGTGTCGCGGGCAATGGGCAGGATGCGGGCGATGGCCCCTTGCGCCTCGACCAAAGCGGCGATGGCGAAGGAATTGGAGCACACAATCTGCCCCGGCCCCGGCTCTTCGCCCGGCATGACCAATTCATCGCCCGTGGCGATGATGGCCACCACGGGGCGGCGGTGGACCTGCACCTGGGGGATGTTCATCGCCGCCAGAAGGGCCAGATCATGCGGGCCGATGCGGCGGGGGGCCAAGCCTTCGCCGGACATGAAATCTTGGCCCTGCGGGCGGATGTGGCGGGCGATATCGGCCTTTGGGCCGAGGGTGATCGTATCCCCCGCAAGGCTGACATCTTCTTGCAAGACCACCCGCGTGGCCCCCTGCGGCACAGGAGCCCCCGTAAAGATGCGCACCGCTTGGCCCTTTTGCACTCTGCCTGCAAAGCCAAGCCCTGCCTGCGCGGCCCCGATGACCACAAACTGATCGCCCGCGACAGGGTCGCCTTGCAGCGCATAGCCATCCATCGCCGAGGCATCAAAGGGCGGTTGGTCGCGCGTG
>JBAXLX010000013.1:0-21823 GCA_037134595.1 Pseudomonadota bacterium | reverse complement strand
GCGCACTTTGATATCAGCAGGCACGCACAAGCCGTGAAAGGGCGAGGCTGGCGCGACCTCTGCCAGAGATTTTGGCGAACCCCAACTCATCGCCCCGCCGCTGGTCAGCCCGCCTTGCCGCAGGGTGACGGGCATCAACGGGTCACCCGCCAGCGCGGCCATATCTGCCGCCGCCAGCCTTGGGCCTGCAAAGCGCAGCAGCACGCCGCCCTTTTCCACCCAAGCCTTCAGCGCCGCCGCTTGCGCGGGTGGCACCTGTGCTACATCGGCCAGCACGATCACATCGGGCTTGGTGGGCAAGACATCGCCCAAGCCGCCGGAAAGAATGTCGGACGAGGGCGCCAGTGCTTGGCGCAGGTAATGCAGCGGTGACAAAAGCTGTAAGCCTTCGCCGTCAGCGGTATCGCTGACCAAGGCCACCTTGCGCCGCTTCAGCGTATCGCCCGCCAAGGTCACAGCCCCTGCGCTGCGCTGGCCATCAAGGGCAAAGCGGGTTACTCGATTGCGCAGTTCGGCGGGCAGGTCCAGTTCGGCCTGCGCCGCGCTGTCTTGGCCCCCAAAGGCCACCTTAACACGCACCAATTCCCGCTCGACCCCCGCAGGGTCAGGGCCGCGCGCGATGACGTCGACCACGGCTGGCCCCGCAGTCGATAGGCGCTGCACCGTCAGCGTTACTTTACCATCAGCCTGCACCGCAGGGCCAAGCGCATAGGTCGGATGGTCCGAGGCGAACACCTGCAAATGCCCGCGTTGCGCCAAGGCGGCGGTCAATTCGCCCTGACCGGGATGTGCCAGCCCATCAGAAATCCACGCGGTATCGAAAGACCCTGCGGGCAGAGCATCGCGCCAAAGTGCCATAGCCTGCGGCAACCACCCGTGCGGCGCTAAGGCGGCCAGTTTGCCGCGCACCTGTGCGGCCGCCTGAAAGGCCAAGGCTTGCGGCGCATCGCTCAACTGCACCAAGGCGACAGCCCGCCCGTCTGCCTCTGCCGCCTCTAGCAAGCTGGCAGCTTTGGCTTGCCGTGCTACCCAATCATAGGCATCGGCCCAGCCGCCATCCATCACGATCAACAAGGGGTGGGTCGCTTTTACCCCGACCGTCGGGTTCACCACTGGCCCCGCAAAGGCCACAATCGCCGCCGCCAGCGCCAGCATGCGCAGCACCAGCAGCCACCAAGGCGTCTTGTCGGCCTGTTGGGTCTTGTCGGCCAAGCCTAACAACAGCGCCACGCCTGCAAACCTGCGCCGAATGGCCGCCGGCGGCACGGCGCGCAGCAAGACCCACAGCAGCGGCAAGGCCAAAAGGCCTGCCAGCAAAAGCGGAGAGGTAAAGCCTAGCATCACCACCCGCCCTCTAACGCACGGTAGGCTCAATGCAGCACCCCAGTGGCGGGTTGGCCGGTAGGGTGGGTTGCGTAAACCCACCCCGCAGCGCGGGCAAGTTCGGCCAGCCGTGCCTTCCGCTCTGCCAACCGTGCCAGATACCCAGCCCGCAAATCGCCCGCATTTTTGGTTTCATGGGCAAGGCTTCCCCCCATAGACACAAAGACAGTGCGCCCGTCGAAGGGAAACGCTTCCTCGTCTGGGTCCAGCACTTGCAGCAACACCCCTTTCACACCGCTTGCTGCGGCTTGCGCCAAAGAGCGCTCTAGCCCCGCCAGATCGCCCAGAAAGTCCGAGATAAACACCGCACGCCCGTGCCGTACAAAATCTTGCGGCAGCGTCACGGCATAATCTTGCGCTGAAGTGGCCAGATCAGCGGACATCGCCGCCACCAAGCGCAGCATCTGGCCCTTTCCCGCACGGGCGGGAAGCGGGTGGCCCGCAAGGCCCACCTGCTCGCCCGCCCGAAGCAGCAAGACCGCCAAGGCCAAGGCCAAAAGGCGTGCGCGGTCGGATTTGGGCGGGCGGGTGCCTGCGGCAAAGTCCATCGACTGGGCGGGGTCCACCCACAAAACAACCGACTGCGCCGCCTGCCATTCGCGCTCTTGCACAAAGGTCTGATCCGACCGCGCCGAGCGGCGCCAATCGATCAGGCGCAAGGCATCGCCGGCGCTTGCGGCGCGGTATTGCCAAAAGTCATCACCCCGACCCGGGCGTCTGCGGCCATGCTCGCCCAAAGTGACGGTCGTGGCCAGATTTTCGGCGGCCGCCAGCAAGGGTGGCAAGCTTTGGCCCAAAGCCTCGGCCCGGGCGCGTAGGGCGGGGGACAGGGTCACGCGGGCAGAACCCTGTCGCAGGTGGCGGCGATGACATCGGCCAAGCTGTCGCCACGGGCGCGGGCGGCGAAGGTCAGGGCCATGCGGTGGCCCAAAACGGGCTGGGCCAAGGCGCGCAGATCGGCAACGGCGGGGGCCAGACGGCCCTGCAACAGGGCGCGGGCGCGCACCATCAGCATTAAGGCTTGCGCCGCGCGGGGGCCGGGGCCCCAAGCCAGCGTGCCTTGCAGGGCGGCACCTTCTGCCTGATCCGGGCGGCAGGCGCGCACAAGGTCCAAGATCGCCTCGACCACGCGCTCACCCACGGGCATCTGCCGGATCAGCGCTTGTGCTGCGATCAGATCATCGGCGGACAGCAGGGCCACGGCTTGCGAGACTTGCACCCCCGTGGTGGCCATCAAGATATCGCGTTCTGCCGCGCGCGTCGGATAGGCCACATCGACCTGCACCAAGAATCGGTCCAATTGGGCCTCGGGCAGGGGATAGGTGCCTTCTTGTTCAATCGGGTTTTGCGTGGCCAAGACGTGAAAGGGCGGGCCAAGGCGGCGGTGTTGGCCTGCGATGGTCACCTCGCGCTCTTGCATGGCTTGCAGCAGGGCCGATTGCGTGCGCGGGCTGGCGCGGTTGATCTCGTCGGCCATCAACAGCTCGCAAAAGACGGGGCCTTGGATAAAGCGAAAGGCGCGGGTGCCGTCGGCGGCGGTTTCCAGCACTTCGCTGCCCAAGATATCGGCGGGCATCAGGTCGGGGGTGAACTGGATGCGGTTGGCGCGCAGGCCCATGACGGTGCCCAAAGTTTCCACCAGCAGCGTCTTGCCCAAGCCCGGCAAGCCCACCAGCAAGGCATGCCCACCCGACAGCAAGGCCGCCATGACCAGCTCGACCACCGCCTCTTGCCCGATAAAGCGCCCGCCAATCGCACCCCGTGCTGCGCCCAACTTTGCGCCCAAGGCTTCAATGGCAGTGACAAGGTCTTCGGCTTGGGACATGACTTGGCTCCGGTCGGGTTCGCGCTACACTAAAGCCAATACCGCCCGCAGGTTCAAACGGCAAAAGGGTAAACTGCACAAATGATCGTGAAACCCAGCGCTGAGGGCCTGATCTCTGCCGTCACACAGGCCGCCAAAAAGGGCCCGCCGCCCGTGCATCTGTGGAACCCGCCCTTTTGCGGCGACATTGATATGCGCATCGCGCGGGATGGGACGTGGTTCTATCTGGGCACGCCGATTGGCCGTGCGCCGATGGTCAAGCTGTTTTCGTCGATCCTTAAACGCGAGGGGGATGCGTATTTTCTGGTCACTCCGGCGGAAAAAGTCGGCATCAAGGTGGATGACGCCCCGCTATTGGCGGTGGATGTGACAGCCACAGGCCAAGGCCAAACGCAGGTGCTGCGCTTTGTGACCAAGACCGAGGACGAGGTCGAGGCTGACGCCGATCACCCCATCACCGTCTGTCTTAAAAATGGCGAACCGGCCCCCTATATTCATGTCAGAGCCGGGCTGAACGCCCTGATCGACCGCAAGAGCTTTTACCGGATGATCGAATTGGGTTGCCATGAGGTGCAACAAGACGGACAAAGCTGGTTCGGCCTGTGGTCCAAGGGCCAGTTCTTCAAAATCATCCCCTCTGCCGAGTTAACCTGAGAGACAATGCCCAGATACGCCGCCAATCTGACCATGCTGTTCACCGAGGTGCCCAGCCTTGACCGGCCCGGCTTGGCCGCACAGGCGGGGTTTGACGGGGTCGAGATTTTGTTTCCCTATGACCATCCGGTCAAGGATTGGCAGGCCGCACTGGGCACCATGCCCTTGGCGCTGATCAACACGCCGCCGGGGGATTGGGCCTCAGGGGATCGTGGGCATGCAGCGGTGCCGGGGATGGAAGAGACCTTTCGCGCCCATTTCCTGCGCGCCGCCGATATCGCCACTCGCTTGGGCGCGGGCAAAGTGCATGTGATGGCAGGGGTGGCCAAAGGGCCGCAAGCGACACAGGTCTTTGTCGAGAACCTGTCTTGGGCGGCACAAACCGCACCCGAGCTGACCCTGACCATCGAGCCTTTGAACGCCGAAGACTGGCCGGGCTATTTTCTGAACGATTTCGATCAAGCGGCGCGGATATTGCAAGACCTTGATGCGCCTGCGCGGGTTGGGTTGCAGTTTGACGTCTGGCATGCGGCGCGCATTCACGGCGATGCGCAGGCGGTCTGGGACAAGCACCGCGATCTGGTCAACCATGTGCAAATCGCAGGCTTTCCCAATCGCGCAGAACCGGGTGGCGGCGGTTTTGACCTGACGGCGATGTTTCGCGATCTGGATGCCCAAGGCTACGCAGGCTGGGTCGCCGCCGAATACCGCCCCACCCGCGCCACGGTGCATGGTCTGGGCTGGCTGAACGCGCTGAAAGCGCGTGACCGTATGATCGGGCTTGCGCCCTAAACCCCTTCCCCCCAGCGCCGCCAGCGGCTATCAAGCGCGAAACCTGATGAAGGGACCCAAGCATGACACTTAAAGCGCCAGAGACCCAAACAGTTACCTTGTGGAAAGTCGCCTGCGACGGCGGCGTTGGCGCCTTGGGCCATCCGCGCGTTTGGCTGAGCATTCCGCACGACACGGGCTTTGTGGACTGCGGCTATTGCGACAAGCGATTCGTCATCGACCGCGATCACGCGCAAGACGATCACTGACCTAAAGTTGCACGCGTTGAAAAGCTGGGAGGGCCGGCTGCCCTCCCAGACCCTCCCGCGAGTATTTGGGCCTCGGTGAAGGCAAGAAGGGCTCTACTTGCGATTTGCCCCAATACTCCGGGGTCCGGGGCTGGCCCCGGTGCCTGTCAGCCGCGCTATGGGTGGTGGTTTTGTGTGGCAGATCGTGGCAATGTTGCGGCGCAACACGGGGGCGTTTTATGACATTTGGCAAGGGCCATCATCTTCACCTGATCGACGGATCGGCCTTTATCTTTCGCGCCTATCACGCTTTGCCACCCCTGACGCGCAAGTCAGACGGGTTGCCCGTGGGGGCCGTGGCGGGGTTTTGCAATTTGCTCTGGGGCGAGTTGACCACCACCCGCAGCCAAAACGCGCCCACCCATATTGCGGTGATTTTTGACGCAGGCGCGAAAACCTTCCGCAACGATATCTTCCCCGCCTACAAGGCCAACCGCCCGCCCTTGCCCGAAGACCTGCGCCCGCAGTTCCCGTTGACCCGCGATGCCACGCGGGCCTTTAACGTCGCTTGCATCGAAATGGCGGGCTACGAGGCTGACGATATCATCGCCACCTTGGCCAAGCGCGCCAGTGCGGCGGGGGGGACGGTGACGATTCTGTCTTCGGACAAGGATCTGATGCAGTTGATCGGCCACGGCGTCGATATGCACGATCCGATGAAGAACAAGCGCCTTGGGCTGGACGAGGTGATGGAAAAGTTTGGCGTCGCCCCTGACCGTGTGGTCGATGTGCAATCCTTGGCGGGTGATTCGGTCGATAACGTGCCGGGGGCTCCGGGGATCGGGCTGAAGACCGCAGCCCTGCTTATTCAGGAATACGGCGATCTTGACACGCTCTTGGCACGGGCGGGCGAGATCAAGCAGCCCAAGCGGCGCGAGGCTTTGGTGGATCACGCCGACCAGATCCGGCTTTCCCGCCAACTGGTGACGCTGAAAGACGACACGCCGATTGACGTCGATCTGGCCAGCTTTGAACTGCGCGCGCCGGAACCCGAGGCGATCATGGCCTACCTGCAACAGATGGAGTTTCAAACGCTCATCCGGCGGGTGTCAGAAAAGCTCAAGATTGATGCCCCCGTGCTGTCGGCCGGCAAGGGGTTTGAGGTGGCAGGCGCCCATGATGCGCCGAGTGTGCAGGCGCTGCCCTTTGACACAGCCGCTTACACCTGCATCCGCGATGCCCAAACGCTGAAGACTTGGATCGCCCGCGCCTATGAACGCGGTTATCTGGCGGTAGATACCGAAACCACCAGCCTTGACGAGATGCAGGCCGAGATCGTGGGCATCTCGCTGTGCATTGATCCGGGGCAGGCGGCTTACATTCCCTTGCTGCACCGCTCTGGCACCGATGATCTTTTGGGCGCTGTCACCCTGACCGAAGGCCAAATGCCGCGCGATGCGGTGCTCGCCCTGTTGAAACCGCTGTTGAAAGATGATGCGGTTTTGAAGATTGGCCAGAATATGAAATACGACGCCAAGATTTTCGCCCGCCTTGGCATCACCGTGGCCCCGATCGACGACACGATGCTGATGTCTTACGCCATGCACGCGGGTCTGCATAACCACGGTATGGACGAACTGTCTGACCGCTATCTGGGCCATTCGCCCATTCCGATCAAAGACTTGATCGGCTCGGGCAAATCGGCCATCACCTTTGACCGTGTGCCTTTGGATAAGGCCGTGGCCTATGCCGCCGAAGATGCCGATGTCACCTTGCGCCTGTGGCAGGCCTTCAAGCCCAAGCTGCACAGCGCCCATGTGACCACGGTGTACGAAACACTCGAACGCCCCTTGGTGGCGGTTCTGGCGGAAATGGAAATGGCGGGGATTGAGGTTGACCGTCACACGCTGTCGCGCATGTCGGGGGCCTTTGCGCAAAAGATGGCCCAGCTTGAAGAAGAAATTCAAACGCTGGCAGGCCAGACGTTCAATGTCGGCTCGCCCAAGCAACTGGGCGAGATTCTGTTTGACAAGATGGCCCTGCCCGGTGGTGAAAAGGGCAAGAACGGCGCTTACGGCACGGGCGCGGATGTGCTGGAAGATTTGGCGACCGAACACGAACTGCCCGGCCGCGTGCTGGATTGGCGCCAGCTTGCCAAGCTGAAATCCACCTATACCGATGCGCTGCAAGACCATATCAACCCCGAAACGGGCCGCGTACACACCAGCTATTCCATCACGGGCGCTGTGACGGGGCGCTTATCCTCGACCGATCCGAACCTGCAAAACATCCCCGTGCGGTCAGAAGAAGGCCGCCGCATCCGCGAGGCGTTTGTGGCCCCCAAGGGCAAGGTTCTGGTCTCGCTGGACTATTCGCAGATCGAACTGCGCATTCTGGCCCATATTGCCGATATCCCCGCCTTGCAGCAAAGCTTTCGCGACGGGATCGACATTCACGCCATGACCGCGTCAGAAATGTTCAACGTGCCGCTGGATCAGATGACCTCTGACATCCGCCGCAGGGCCAAGGCGATCAACTTCGGGGTGATCTACGGCATTTCCGGCTTTGGCCTTGCGCGCAACCTGCGCATTCCGCGGGCCGAGGCGCAGGGCTTTATCGACCGCTATTTCGAACGCTTCCCCGGCATTAAGGAATATATGGCGACCACGGTGAAATTCGCCCAAGAGCACGGCTATGTGCAAACGCTGTTCGGCCGCAAAAGCCACACGCCTGATATCAACGCCAAAGGCCCCGGAGCAGGCTTTGCCAAACGCGCCGCGATCAACGCGCCGATCCAAGGTACAGCCGCCGACGTGATCCGCCGCGCGATGATCCGCATGCCTGCGGCGATTGCGCACCTGCCCGCCAAGATGCTGCTGCAAGTGCATGACGAACTGCTGTTCGAAGTGGAGGAATCCGCCGCCGATACCCTGATTGTGATTGCCAAAACCGTGATGGAGGGCGCATCCCACCCCGCCGTCCACCTGAAAGTGCCGCTGACCGTCGAGGCGGGCAAAGGAGCCAACTGGGCGCAGGCGCATTGAGCGACAACACCCCTTTGGTACACGTCACCTGCCGCGCTGACAGACGCCGCACGCGCCGTTTGGGTGAGCCACCCGCGCTCGGTCAAACCGACCGCTTTGGAATGGATCAAAATCACCCCCACCCGCATCACCGAACTGCCCGACAGCGCCGCACAGGGCCTGCTGCTTAACCCCTTTGGACGATAGGTATCCATCCTCACCGCCTTGCGGATGATTTTGAAGCGCGGATCGCAGATGCTCATGAGGGTAAGGATTGGGCAAAAGCGCACAAGCGAGCACCGCGTTCTGGTCAATTTGACGCAAGTGGATCGGTGGTGCCCCTTATGGGCTGCGCAAGGGCCTTGCAACCCCGCAACTTTGGGCCTATGACAGCTCCAACAGCGGCTTCAGGGTCCAAACCTGAAGCTACCGACCTATCTTGCGGGCCTGTTGGCCCGTTTTTCATTTCTAGGACCTTACATGTCTGACCTCATTGCAAAAACCGCTATGGACCGCCGCTTGGCCGATATCATCACCCCGGTCATCGAAGGCTTGGGCTTTGAACTGGTGCGCGTGCGCCTGATGGGCGGGGCAACGCGGGTTTTGCAGATCATGGCCGACCGGCCCGAAGGCGGCATTGGCGTGGATGAATGCGGCGAGATTTCGACAGCCGTGTCGGCCACGCTGGATGTCGAGGACCCGATCGAGGAAAACTATGTGCTGGAAGTGTCCTCTCCGGGCATCGACCGCCCGCTGACGCGGTTGAAGGATTTCGAAATGTGGAAGGGATGGGAAGCCCGTCTGGAAACCACCGAACTCGTCGATGGCCGCCGCCGCTTTAAGGGCGGGCTGATGGGGGTCGAGGGCGATGAGGTTCTGATCGAAATCGAAGAAGGCGGGCAAGAGGTCATCATCGGGCTAAACTTCGAATGGCTCGCCGATGCCAAGCTGATCCTGACCGACGAGCTGATCGCCGAAATGCTGCGCCAGCGCAAAGTGCTGGACATCGACGAAACCGAGTTTGACGACATTGAACACTCCGAAGGCGAGGAAGACGAACCCGCCCAAGTGACGAAACACTAAAGCCGGGAGAAGACCTATGGCCATTACCTCTGCCAACCAGCTTGAGCTTTTGCAAACCGCCGAAGCGGTGGCGCGCGAAAAGATGATCGACCCTGAACTGGTGATCCAGGCCATGGAAGACAGCTTGGCGCGTGCCGCCAAATCGCGTTACGGCGCGGAAATGGACATTCGTGTCGGCATCGACCGCAAGACAGGCCGCGCCACCTTTGCCCGCGTGCGCACCGTGGTCGAAGACGATCTGCAAGAAAACCACCACGCGCAGATCACGCTCAAGCAAGCGACGGATTTGGTCGGTTTGAAGGAAAAGGCGATTTCGGTCCTGCAAGGCTCTGTCGCCAAGCAGTTTCACATCCGCCCGTTTGGCGCGGTTGATACGAACCGCGTTGACCCTGCGCTGCAAAACGCAAAGCCCGAGGTTGGTGACGAGCTGATCGACGAGGTTCCCCCCGTTGATCTGGGCCGAATCGCCGCCCAGTCGGCCAAGCAGGTGATCTTGCAAAAGGTCCGCGAAGCCGAACGCGACCGCCAGTTCGAAGAATTCAAAGACCGCAAAGGCACGATCATCAACGGTCAGGTCAAGCGCGAGGAATACGGCAACATCATCGTCGACATCGGGCGCGGCGAGGCGATTTTGCGCCGCAACGAAAAGATCGGCCGCGAATCCTATCGCCCGAACGACCGCATCCGCGCCTATATCAAAGACGTCCGCCGCGAGGCGCGCGGCCCGCAGATCTTCCTGTCGCGCACCGATCCGCAGTTCATGGCGGAACTGTTCAAAATGGAAGTGCCCGAAATCTATGACGGCATCATCGAGATCAAAGCTGTCGCCCGCGACCCCGGTTCACGCGCCAAGATCGCTGTGATCTCTTATGACAACTCGATTGACCCCGTGGGCGCTTGCGTGGGGATGCGCGGCAGCCGTGTGCAGGCCGTGGTCAACGAATTGCAGGGCGAAAAGATCGATATCATTCCGTGGAACCAAGATCAGGCGACCTTCTTGGTGAACGCGCTGCAACCGGCAGAAGTGTCAAAGGTTGTGATTGACGAAGAAGCCGGCAAGATCGTTGTTGTGGTGCCGGACGAGCAGCTGTCGCTGGCGATTGGCCGTCGCGGGCAGAATGTGCGCTTGGCCAGCCAGCTGACGGCGCTGGATATCGACATCATGACCGAATCCGACGAATCGGCCCGCCGTCAGGCCGAATTCGCCGAACGCACCAAGCTGTTCATGGACACTTTGGATATCGACGAGATGATGGCCCAATTGTTGGTGTCGGAAGGCTTCACCAATCTGGAAGAAGTCGCCTATGTGGAAACCGACGAATTGTTGTCGATCGACGGGTTCGATGAAGGCACAGCCGGTGAATTGCAGGCCCGCGCGCGCGATTATTTGGAAGCGGCCAATAACAAAGCCCTTGAAAACGCAAAGGCTTTTGGCGTTCAGGATGAATTGATCGCCTTTGAAGGGCTGACGCCACAAATGCTGGAAGCTTTGGGCAAAGAGGGCATCAAGTCGCTGGAAGACTTTGCCACCTGTGCTGACTGGGAACTGTCGGGCGGCTGGACAACGGTCAACGGCCAGCGCGTCAAAGACGAGGGCATTCTGGAGAAGTTTGAGCTGAGCCTTGAAGAGGCGCAAACCTTGGTGATGACCGCGCGGGTGATGCTGGGCTGGGTTGATCCCACCGCCCTAGAGCCCGCCGAAGACGAGGAGGCCGGGGCCTAAGGCTGGCCCCGGAACGCCCTTGACCCGCGGCGGCCGCACCACCGACCAAGACGACCCCGAGCGCAAGTGCATTGTGACCGGGGAAGTTCAGCCCAAGGCCGGGCTGATCCGGTTTTGTCTTGACCCCGAAGGTCAGGTGACGCCGGATATTCTGGGCCGTCTGCCGGGGCGGGGCTTTTATGTCTCAGCCGACCGCAAGGCGATTGAGAAAGCGGCGGCGAAGGGTCTGTTTGCCCGCGCCGCCAAACAGCCCGTCAAAGTGCCCGATGGCTTGGCCGATCTGGTCGAGGCGTTGCTGCTGCGGCAGGTGCAAAACACCATCTCGCTGTGCCGCAAGGCCAATGCCGCGGTGACGGGATACGAGAAGGTGAAAGAATGGCTGATGGACGGGCGCGCAAGGGTGTTGGTGCAGGCAGCTGACGGGTCGGAACGCGGAAAGACGAAGCTACGGCCTCCGGAAATCGGGGGAAGGTTTATCGGGTGCCTCACGGCACGGGAATTGGGTTTGTCCTTTGGCCGCGAACGTGCGATACACGCCGCGCTTGCGGCTGGTGTACTTACGACTCGTGTTGTAGAGGAAGCGGCAAGGCTGGGTGGTCTGCGCGAGCAGGTCATCGGGCATGATGGCGGCGCGGATGCCGCCTTGAAGGATATGTAGGACGCATGAGCGATACAGACGGCAAAAAACCCCTCGGCTTGGGTGGCGCACCTCGTTCCGGTCAGGTGAAGCAAAGCTTCTCGCATGGCCGCACGAAAAGCGTCGTGGTTGAGGTCAAGCGCAAGCTGACGGTGGTGCCGAACAAGGGCGCTGCGCCCACACCGGGGACTGGGGCCGCTGTGGCCACCTCGCCGCGCTTGGGCGATCCATCCAAGCGGCCTGCGGGCATTTCGGATGCCGAGATGGAACGCCGTATGTCCGCCCTGCGCGCCGCCAAAGCGCGCGAGGCCGACGATGCCGCAAAACGCGCCGAAGATGAAAAAGCCCGCGAGGAAGAGCGCCAGCGCAAGCGCGACGAAAACGAGGCCAAGGAACGCGAGCTGCGCGCCGCCGAAGCCGCCGCCCGTGCCAAGGTTGAAGAAGAAGACCGCATCAAGGCCGAGGCCGCCGCCGCTGCCGCCAAAGTGGCGCAAGAGGCGCGTCAGGCCAGCGCTGGCCAAACCCGTTCGGAACCGCGCAGCACCGAAAGCCGTCCGGCCGCCCCCGCATCGCGTGCACCGTCTCGCCCAGCCCCCGCAGCGCCGGTGGATGACGCCGTGGCCCGTGGCCCGGCCTCGGCAAAGCCCGGCCTGCCACCGCGCCGCACCGACCGCGAGCGTGAAGACCGCGAACGCGCCGCCAGCAAAGCCAAGGGCGAAGAAAGCCGCCGCGCCGGAAAGCTGACTCTGTCAGACGCCGTTGCCGACGAAGGTGGCCGCCAGCGCAGCTTGGCGGCGATGAAGCGCAAGCAGGAAAAGGCCCGTCAAAAGGCCTTGGGTCTGGGACTTAAGCCTGAAAAGCAAGTGCGCGATGTGCAATTGCCCGAAACCATTGTGATTACCGAACTTGCCAACCGCATGGCGGAACGCGGGGCTGACGTGGTCAAATCGCTCATGAAAATGGGCATGATGGTCACGATGAACCAAGCGATTGACGCGGATACCGCCGAATTGGTCATCGAAGAATTCGGCCACCGCGCCGTGCGTGTGACCGATGCCGACGTGGAACAGGCGATTGATACGGTCAAAGACAAGTCCGAAGACCTGATGCCGCGTCCGCCGATTGTCACGATCATGGGCCACGTTGACCATGGGAAGACCTCGCTTCTGGATGCCATCCGCCATGCCAATGTGGTGTCGGGCGAAGCGGGCGGGATCACGCAGCACATCGGGGCCTATCAGGTGAAAACCCCCAATGGGCAGTTGGTGACCTTCCTTGACACCCCCGGCCACGCGGCCTTTACCTCGATGCGCTCACGCGGGGCGCATGTGACGGATATCGTCATTCTGGTCGTCGCCGCTGACGATGCGGTGATGCCGCAAACGATAGAGGCCATCGCCCATGCCCGCGCCGCCAAGGTGCCGATGATTGTGGCGATCAACAAGATCGACAAATACGAAGCCAACCCGACCAAAGTGCGCACCGATCTGCTGCAACACAGCGTTGTGGTGGAAGAAATGTCGGGTGACGTGCAAGACGTTGAAGTGTCGGCCAAAACCGGCAAAGGGATCGACAATCTGCTGGAAGCCATCGCGCTTCAGGCCGAGATTTTGGAACTGCGCTCGAACCCCAACCGTCAGGCGGCAGGGGCTGTGATTGAAGCCAAGCTCGATTCTGGCCGTGGCCCTGTGGCCACCGTGCTGGTGCAAAACGGCACGCTGCGCAAAGGCGACATCTTTGTCGTGGGCGAGCAGTGGGGCAAGGTGCGCGCGCTGATCAACGACAAGGGCGAAACTGTCACGGAAGCTGGCCCCTCGGTGCCGGTCGAAGTGCTGGGCCTGTCGGGCACGCCGCATGCCGGTGATACGCTCAACGTGGTGAACACCGAAGCCGAAGCCCGCGAGATCGCCGATTACCGCGAGAAAGCCGCGAAAGATAAACGTGCTGCCGTGGGCGCTGCGACCACGATGGAACAGCTGATGGCCAAGGCCAAGGCCGACCTGACCACCGCCGAACTGCCGATTATCGTGAAGGCAGACGTGCAAGGCTCTGCCGAAGCCATTGTTCAGGCCTTGGAAAAGATCGGCAACGACGAGGTGCGCGTGCGCGTGCTGCATTCGGGCGTGGGGGCGATCACCGACACCGATGTGGGCTTGGCCGAAGCCAGCAAAGCCCCGATCATCGGCTTTAACGTGCGCGCCAATGCCACGGCCCGTGCATCGGCCACGCAAAAGGGCGTCGATGTGCGCTACTACTCGATCATCTATGATCTGGTGGATGACATCAAGAAAGCCGCCTCTGGCCTGCTGAAAGCCGAGATTCGCGAAACCTTTATCGGCTATGCGACGATCAAAGAGGTCTTCAAGATCACAGGCATCGGCAACGTGGCCGGGTGCTTGGTCACCGAAGGCGTTGCCCGCCGCTCGGCCGGGGTGCGGTTGCTGCGCGACAACGTGGTGATCCACGAAGGCACGCTCAAAACGCTTAAGCGCTTTAAGGACGAGGTCAAAGACGTGCCGATGGGTCAAGAGTGCGGCATGGCGTTTGAACGCTATGAAGATATCCGGTCGGGCGATGTGATCGAAATCTTTGAACGCGAAGAAGTGCAACGCACGCTGGCGTGATCTTTGCGCGGTCAAAATGAAAAGGCCGGGCAGAGATGCCCGGCTTTTTGCTGTGCGCTTCAGGGCTGTTACGCTTCAGCCGTCTCGCGCGCTTTAAAGGGCGCCACGGGTCTGCCGACATAGGTGCCATCAAATACTTTGATCGCAATCTGGCCGTCGGCAAATTCTTTCAGGAAGGTGCCCTGAATGAACACGCTGCTGCCGATGGTGATGGTTCTAAGCATGGGTCACGCTGTGTTTTGTTTCGCTCATGTGCTGACGGTATGCGGCAAAGCCACAGGGGTAAATTGCAGATAGGCATATTTGGTTCGCTCATAAGAGTGTATGGCCGACACAAAAGTGTATTTTCTGATCCCGTCGCGCCAATGGCCTTACAACCAATCGCGCAAGATGGGAATCAGCGGGATATCGGCAGGCGGCATGGGATAATCGCGCAAACGATCCGGCCTGACCCACGCCAGCGTCTGGCCTTCGCGCGGGGTGGGCACGCCTTCCCAGCGGCGGCAGGCGAAAAGCGGCATCAGCAGGTGGAACCGTTCGTAGGCGTGGCTGGCAAAGGTCAGCGGGGCCAGACAGCTTTTCCATGTGTTGATGCCAAGCTCTTCGTGCAATTCGCGAATCAGGGCGGCTTCGGGGGTTTCGCCCGTCTCTACCTTGCCGCCCGGAAACTCCCACAGGCCCGCCATTGATTTGCCTTCGGGGCGCTGCGCCAGAAGCACACGCCCGTCGGCATCAATCAGCGCCACGGCAGAGACGAGAAGCAGGGTCATTGAGCTATTCCGTTGCGCAGGCCGGGGGCTAGCCCCCGGACCCCCAGAGTATTTGTGCCAAGATGAAGGGGCAAGGGCGGGTTAAGAGCGGTAATCGGCGTTGATCTCGACATAGCGGTTGGTCAGGTCGCAAGTCCACACCTTGCGCTTGCCACGCCCCAGCCCCATGTCGACCGAGATCACCAGTTCGGGTTGCAGCATATAGTTTGCGCCGTCTTCCTCGCGGTACTTGGGGTTGCGCCAGCCTTTGCGCGCCACAAGGATATCGCCGAATTTGATCGTCAGGCGGTCACGCTCTGCCGCGGCACCCGACTTGCCGATGGCGGCCACAATGCGGCCCCAGTTGGGGTCTTGGCCGGCAATGGCTGTCTTGACCAGAGGGGAGTTGGCGATGGCGAGGGCCACTTTATGCGCATCGGTGTCGCTGGCGGCACCGGTGACATTCACTTCGACAAACTTGGTCGCGCCTTCACCGTCGCGGATAACTTGGTGGGCCAGATCCAGCATCACCCCCGCCAAGGCCGCCTCGAACGCTTTGAGGATCGCGCCTGTTGGGGGGGCGGCGTCAGACTGTCCGGTGGCGGCCAGAAGCAGCGTGTCAGAGGTAGAGGTGTCGCTATCGACCGTGATAGAGTTGAACGTGGCGTCGGTGTTGCGCGACAGGATCTTTTGCAGCGTTGCGGCGCTGATCTTGGCATCGGTGAAGATATAGACCAGCATCGTGGCCATATCCGGCGCGATCATGCCCGAGCCTTTGGCGATGCCTGCGATATGAATATCGCCACCTTCGCCCGCAATCGTCGCAGCTGCGCCTTTGGGGAAAGTGTCGGTGGTCATCATCGCTTGGGCGGCCATGGCGATGGCGTCTTGTTGCAGGCCCGCTTGCAGCGCGGGAAGGGCGGCCAAGATGCGGTGATGCGGCAAAGGTTCGCCGATCACGCCAGTGGAAGACGAAAAGACCCGGCTGGCGGGGATGCCCAAGGCTTGGGCCACGCCTTCGGTGATGGCTGCCACCGAGGCATCGCCCTTGGCCCCGGTAAAGGCATTGGAATTGCCCGAGTTGACCACAATCGCCGCCCCTGCGCCGCGCGGCACGCGGGCGGTGATCTTGGCCTGACAATCGCGCACACAGGCCGAGCGGGTGGTAGAGCGGGTGAAGACCCCCGCCATAGCCGTACCCGGTGCCAAACGCACCAGCATCACATCCTTGCGGTTTTGATAGCGCACCCCCGCCTCGACCGCGGCGAACTCAACGCCGCGGATCAGGGGCAGGTCGGGGAAGCGGGCGGGGGCCAAGGGCGAGACGACTTTGGCTTTCTTGGCCACAGGGTGTGCGACCTCGGCGTCCTTGGTGAGGGACTTAAGCTCTTTTTTCAGCGCCTTTGCTTCGGCCTTCCAGTCGGTCTTGCCCATGGCATCCTCCTTATTTGTCCAGCAGAGTAACGTCTTTGATCAGGGCCGGGTCAATCCCCTCTAGGGTGCGGGTGATCGTGGCCTTGTCGGTTGTAGCGGTGATAAAGGCGTCAATGGCGGCTTTTTGCACCTCTTTGGCGATTTGGTCTTGAACATCGGCCAAAGGCGGGGCGGCTTTGGCGCGGGTTTCAGAGACAAGGATCAGGTGCCAGCCGAAATCGGTTTTGACCGGGCCGACGACTTTGCCGACTGGCGCGGCCACAACGGCATCTTCAAACGGCTTGACCATTGCGCCCAGACCAAACCAGCCCAGATCGCCACCATTGGCGGCAGAGCCGTCTTTGGAATTGGCTTTGGCGACATCGGCGAAAGACTTGCCGCCGTCGATTTCAGCCAAGAGGGCTTTGGCCTTATCCTCGCTGTCCACCAAAATATGGGCGGCATGGTATTCAAGGGCGGGGGGCATGTCTTTGTATTTGGCTTCATAGGCTTTTTGGATTGCAGCCTCGGACACGGCGTCTTTGATGCCAGCCAACAGCGCCTCGTTTGAAAGGTAGCTGCGCGTTAGTCCTTCGATGGCAATCGTGGATTTTTTCGACAGGGCATCGCCCAAGGATTGCTTCAGCGCCTCTTGCTGGACCAGTTGGTCAACGATGCCTTTGAACAATTGGTCATCGGGCAAAGACTGGTATTGCGCGGGCAATCCCTCACGGGTGACGATCACATCGCCCAGCGTGATGTTCACCCCGTTCACCGTTGCCAGCACCGTGTCAGCCGTAGGGGCTGCGGTTTCAGCCATAGCCGGAAGGCCAAATGTGGCGCACAGGGCTAAAGCGGCGCAAAAGCCGGAAAGTTTCGTCATATAACACACTCCTGATCGGGCTGCGGTTGCGCGCAGCGTTGACTATGGCATGGCCAGACCTTAAATCGCACAGGCCCCTTGAGCGCGGGCCGTGTGCAGGTTGGCCAACCTGCCCGGCTGTTGTATGGGGTGGCATGGGTGCGGGCAAGGCCAAGCCTCACACGAACGTGTCAGCGCCTTATGGGCGGAAATTTTGGTCAGGCGGAGTGATGATGCTGGGATTGGGAACGCTTGCACGGAAAGTCTTTGGCACCCCCAATGACCGCGCTGTGAAATCGGTGCGCCCCTTGGTCGCGAAGATCAACGCGCTGGAAGCGGAATTCGCCGCGTTGAGCGACGAGGGCATCATCGCCAAGACCGCCGCTTTCAAACAGCGCGTGCAAGAGGGCGGCGAAAGCCTTGACGCTTTGCTGCCCGAAGCCTTTGCCAATTGCCGCGAAGCCGCGCGCCGCGCCTTGGGCCTGCGCGCCTTTGATGTGCAGTTGATGGGCGGGATTTTTCTGCATCAGGGCAATATTGCCGAAATGCGCACGGGCGAGGGTAAGACGCTGGTCGCTACCTTTCCGGCCTATCTGAACGCCTTGTCGGGCAAGGGCGTGCATGTTGTGACGGTGAACGACTATCTGGCCAAGCGCGATGCGTCTTGGATGGGCAAGGTTTACAGCGCCTTGGGCCTGACAACCGGCGTGGTCTACCCCTATCAGCCTGAGCCTGAGAAAATGGCTGCCTACCGCGCCGATATCACCTATGCCACCAACAACGAGTTGGGCTTTGACTATCTGCGCGACAATATGAAAGCCTCGATCCCTGAAATGGCGCAGCGGGGTCACAATTTCGCGATTGTCGACGAGGTTGATTCGATCCTGATCGACGAGGCGCGCACGCCTTTGATCATCTCTGGCCCCAGCCAAGACCGCAGCGATCTGTATCAAAAGATCGATGCCCTGATCCCCGAACTGAACGAAACTCATTTCAAACTGGATGAAAAAACCCGTGCCGCCACCTATACCGAAGAGGGCAACGAGTTTTTGGAACAGCGCCTGCTTGCGGCGGGCCTAGTGCCCGACGGCCAATCGCTCTACGATCCCGAAAGCACGACCATAGTGCACCATGTGACGCAAGCTTTGCGGGCGCATAAGCTGTATCAAAAAGACCAACATTACATCGTGCAGGCCGGCGAAGTGATGCTGATTGACGAATTCACCGGCCGCATGATGCGCGGTCGCCGCCTGTCAGAAGGTCTGCACCAAGCCATCGAAGCCAAAGAGCGGGTCAAGATCCAGCCGGAAAATGTCACCCTCGCCTCGGTCACGTTCCAGAATTACTTCCGCCTGTATGACCGCCTGTCAGGCATGACAGGCACGGCCACGACCGAAGCCGACGAATTCATGGAAATCTACAAACTCGGCGTGGTCGAAGTGCCCACCAACCGCCCCGTCAGCCGGATTGACGACAACGATCAGGTGTACCGCACCTCGCGCGAAAAGCTGGAAGGCGTGGTGAAATCGATCCATGCCGCGCATGAAAAGGGCCAGCCAATCCTTGTTGGCACGACATCGATCGAAAAGTCTGAAGCGCTGTCGGAATTGCTGAAGAAAGAAGGCATCCCCCACAACGTTCTCAACGCCCGCCAGCACGAGGCCGAGGCGCAGATCGTAGCGGATGCCGGGAAGTTCGGCGCTGTCACCATTGCCACCAACATGGCCGGCCGCGGAACCGACATTCAGCTGGGCGGCAATGTGGAGTTAAAGGTGCTAGAGGCCATCGCCGCCGACCCGCACCTGCACCCCGACGAAGTCCGCGCCAAGATCGAAGCCGAACACGCCGACGAAAAGGCCCGCGTGCTGGCCGCAGGCGGGCTGTTCGTTCTGGCCACAGAACGCCACGAATCGCGCCGGATCGACAACCAGTTGCGCGGCCGCTCGGGCCGTCAGGGCGACCCGGGGCGCTCGTCGTTCTTTTTGTCGCTTGAAGACGATCTGATGCGGATTTTCGGGTCTGAACGGCTCGACAAGGTTCTGTCGACGCTGGGCTTGAAGGAAGGCGAAAGCATTGTTCACCCGTGGGTGAACAAATCGCTGGAACGTGCTCAAGCCAAAGTCGAAGGCCGCAACTTTGACATCCGCAAGCAATTGCTGAAATACGATGATGTGATGAACGACCAGCGTAAGGCCGTCTTTGGCCAGCGCTTGGAAATCATGGAATCTTCCGACTTGGGCGAGATCGTGCAGGATATGCGCCATCAGGTCGCCGAAGACTTGGTGAATTTCTACCTGCCGCTGAAATCCTATGCTGATCAATGGGATGCCCCGGGCCTTTATGCCGCTGTGCTGGAAAAGATGAACCTTGATCTGCCCCTTATCACATGGGCCGCCGAAGAGGGCGTAGATCAGGCCGTGGTGCTGGAACGTCTGGTGGCTGAAAGCGACACGCAGATGGCCGCCAAGCTGGAAGCCTTTGGGGCCGAAACCATGCGCACCATCGAAAAGCAGTTCCTGTTGCAGACCATCGACGCCAAATGGCGCGAGCATCTGGTGACGCTGGAACACCTGCGCACCGTGGTGGGCTTTCGCGGCTATGCGCAGCGCGACCCGCTGAACGAATACAAGACCGAGGCCTTTGCCCTGTTTGAATCGTTACTGAATTCTCTGCGCCAAGAAGTGACCCAAAAGCTTGGCCTCGTCCGCCCGATGACCGCCCAAGAGCAGCAAGCCATGATGGCGCAGATGCAGGCCCAACAACAAGCCGCTCGCCCGTCAGAGACCCCTGCCGTGCGTCCGGCCCCGACCCCTGCGCCTGTCATAAATGTTGCCGCACCCCCAACCGCCAGCGCCCCGCGCGCAGGTTTCGTCGCAGCCGACCCCACCACATGGGGCAATCCGTCACGCAACGACCTTTGCCCTTGCGGGTCAGGCGAAAAGTTCAAACACTGCCACGGCAAGCTGGTATAATACAGTAAAAACAAGAGGTTAGGATATTATCCCTGACCTCTTGCTTATACGCAAACCCTGCACAATACTGTAAAGTAACGTGTTTATCGGCAAAGTATAGGCAACCCCTAGCTCAACCCACCATGCGTTATAGGCAGATCAAGCATCTGTGCCCGTAACGATGTCGCGTCCAACCGTAGCCCATCCTTCAACGTGTACAGCTTGGTCTGTTTTTCAACAGATCATAGCCAAGCAAAAGGATTTTAGGGCGTGAGTACAATTTATCTGGAAGACATCCTCGCAATTTACAAACGCGAGAGCACTTTTTACATGCGGCTCAAGACAGCACCGCAGCATTACGTGCACCGTTCATTGAGAACCGCTAACCAAACCGAGGCACGCAAACGTGCCCGCCGTCATTTGGTTGAATTTGAAATCAAGCAGGAACGAGGTGAGCTGTTTACAGCGCCAACGATGAAACAGGTCATCGACGAATACACCAAGATGCGGGAACTGGATAACGTGCGTGGCAAAACCAGCGACGCCATGCTGCGCCAGATCAAACGGGTCAACCGATTTTGGCTGGAATATGCAGGCCATATGCGCATCGACAAAATTCGCAACAAAGAGCTGCAAGACTTTATCCCTTGGCGCAAAGCCTACTACAGCAAGTTTGCCGTAAAGCCCAAAAACGCCAAGCTAGATCCCCAAGACAAAACGCTGCACTGGGAATTGACGCATGGCAAGTCGCTGATCAAATGGGCCACTGAGCGTGGCTACAGGGGAACACTGCCCCTGCCCACCTACCAGTTCAAAGTTGAGCGCCGCATTGTGCGCCCCGCGTTTGAGATGAACGAATATCAAACGCTGTACAAAACCCTGCGGCGTCGCATCACAGAGGTTCACTACAAGCCTTGGGTCCATAGCCGACGCATGCTACGCGACTATGTGCTGATCCTTGCCAACACCGGCATGCGTGTGGGTGAACTCAACGGCCTCAAGCTGCGTGACATCCATCCATTCAAAGATGAAGAGGGGCGAGAAAACTATCGCTTGGTGGTGCGCGGCAAGACCGGCGAGCGTGATGTGATCCCCCGTGTCAGTTGCAAAGCATGGCTTGACCGTGTGATGGCACGGCGCAAGGCTGAAGGTGCTGTGCAGAATGACTACCTGTTTGTCATGCCCAATGGCCGCCCCGTTTTCTCTCTGGGTAACCAGTTCAACGCAGTGCTCAAGGTTGGCAACATTGTCACCAATAGCTTTGACGCGAAGTTCACCCTGTACAGCCTGCGGCACCTTTACGCCGTACAGGCGCTGCGCAAGGGCATTTCAGTGTTTGCTGTGGCACGTAATATGGGCACCAGCGTTGAAGTGATCCAGCGGTATTACGGCAAGCACGCCACCGCTGTGACCTTTGCGACGGCGCTGGGGAACTAATCGGCGGTAGATTAGACAGCGGCGTTATACACTATTTTGGTGTATACGCGGCTCTAATCACGCCACCATTTCAATGGCCTTGCGCAGCTTGCCTTCGCCTGCGTCGATATACAAACTTGTAGTTTGTAAAGATTTGTGGCGGCAAAGTATTTGGATAACGCGAGGGTTGATGCCCTTGTCTGCCAACCCAGTCACGAACTGCCGCCTGCCGCTGTGGCTGCTGGCACCTGTGATGCCCGCTGCTGCGTAAAGCGTGGCAAACAGGTTCACGATGGTCTGCGGTGTAAAGCCACCACCCTTGCCACTGTAGATCAAAGCTGCGTCAGGTTTTGCGCAGTGTCGGGGATTTGCCGCTACGTAGCGTTTCAATGCAGCTGCCAACCGTTTGTTGACCAGCACCGTGTTGCCGTCGTTGCCCTTGGTCTGCTCTGCACGCAAAT
>JBAXLX010000012.1:0-23052 GCA_037134595.1 Pseudomonadota bacterium | reverse complement strand
CGCCTGACCGTTCGCCGATACCACCATATGTCACGCCCGACAGCGCCTGTGCCCCCATGGCGGCACAGCAGTCAAGGGCGGCTTTGAGGAACTGCACACCCGTGTCGGTATCGCGCGACAGCCAGCACCCTTCGGGCAGGCCCAACGAGCCTACCGCCTGCAAGCCTGCCCGCTCAAGCAGCCGGCGCGAATGGGGGGCGTCGATGCGTTTGGGGTTTAATACCGCGATTTCGATGAAATCGAACTGGTAGCGCACCGCCTCGGTTACGGCGTCTTCGGCCGCTTGGGGTGTCCAATCCATCGTCCAGATGCTGGAATGTATGCCAAAGCCCTTCATGATCCCCTCCCAAGGTTTTAGGCCAAGCATAGGTCTGTCGCGCCAGGGCGCAAGCTCTTCAGCTTTAACGCAGCACGGCGTCTTGCAGCAATTGCACCACGGCTTGGGGTGGCACGTCTTCGGCCACAAAGGCTTGGCCGATGCCGCGCGCCAGAATGAAGCGCAACTTGCCGTCGATCACCTTTTTATCTTGCGCCATCAGGGCCAAAAGCGCCTCTGCCCCCGGCAGATCGCCGCCAATATCGGACAGGTCGGTTTTCAAACCCATCGCCTGAAGATGCGCCCGCACGCGGCTGGGGGCTTCTTGGGCGCAAAGGCCAAGGCGTTGCGACAGTTCAAACGCCAAGGCACAGCCAATGGCGACACCTTCGCCGTGCAGCAATCGGTCGGAATAGCCCGTGGCCTTTTCCAGCGCGTGGCAGAAGGTATGGCCAAGGTTTAACAACGCGCGTTCGCCTTCTTCGGTCTCGTCGCGCTCGACAATGCCCGCCTTCATCTCAACCGACCGCGTGACGGCTTTCAAGATCACCTCGGCGTCGTAGCGGGCCAAGGCGGGGCCTTGCGCTTCAAGATAGTCGAAAAACGCGGCATCGCCCAACAGGCCGTATTTGACCACCTCGCCGTAGCCTGCCAGCAGATCACGCTGCGGCAGGGTGGTCAGCACGCCAATATCGGCCAGCACCAAAGAGGGCTGATGAAAGGCCCCGATCAGGTTTTTGCCATGGGTCGAATTGATCCCCGTCTTGCCGCCAACCGAGGAATCCACCTGCGCCAGCAGGGTCGTGGGCACCTGCACAAAGCGCACCCCGCGCCGCAAAACGGCGCAGGCAAAGCCGACCAGATCGCCCACCACCCCGCCGCCCAAGGCGATCACCATGTCGCGCCGTTCAATCTTTTCGGCCAAAAGCCATTCGACCGTGCGGGTGAACTCTGGCCAGCCCTTGGTGCTTTCGCCTGCAGGCAGCGTCAGCGCCGAAGCCGCAATGCCGCCCTTGGCCAAAGCCTCCAGAACGGCGGGCAGGTGTTTGGCTGCGACATTGTCATCGGTCACAATCGCCACGCGCTTGCGCCGCAACAAAGGCCCAATCTGGGCGCTGATATCGGCCAAAAGCCCCTGCCCGATGCGCACCTCATAAGAGCGCGCGCCTAAGTTCACCGCAACGATATTGGCCATCTAGATCGTCTCCATGACATCAAAACGCGTTGCCAAGGCGTCGGCCACGCGGGCTGCCATCGCATCCACAGACAGGTCAGCCGCGCCGTCCACGGTGAGATCGGCTTGGGCATAGGCGGGCAGGCGGGCCGTATAAAGCGACTTGAGGGTCTCTTGCGGATTGGCCGTGCGCAGCAAGGGTCGTGTGGTTTTGTGCCGCACACGGTGCCAAAGCAGGTCAATATCCACCCGCAGCCACACCGATACCCCCGCCTCGTGGATCAAATCGCGGTTCGCGGCCGACAAAAACGCCCCGCCTCCGGTGGAAAGCACGCAAGGCGCAGCGTGCAGCAATCGGCCCAACACCTCGGTTTCACGCGCCCGAAAGAAGGCCTCGCCGTTGCGTTCGAAAATCTCTGCAATCGAACGATGGGCCGCGCGCACGATCTCGTCATCCGAATCACGAAAGGGCACGGCCAAATCCCGCGCCAAAGCGGTGCCGACAGCGGTCTTGCCTGCCCCCATCATGCCCACCATCACCACGGTTTTCTTCAAGCGTTGCATGGTCGCCGTCCGTTCCCTCTTTCGCAGACCTCTGGGGCAGGATAATGCCATCGTAAGGTTGCAGTTCTTCTCCTGAATGGCGTGAAGTTGCGACAAATGCCATATATAATCGGAAGAATTGGTCGCGGCTGACAGGTGGCACGCTTCGGACCAAACAGGCGCATAGGGTGCGCGGGCGCGAGGAGACGAACGAAATGGGGCGGGTGATAAATTCAGTGCTGGTTTTGGCCATCTTGGCCTTTGCAGGTTTGACAGCCTATGCCTATTTGGCCGACATGACGCCCGTGGAGGGGGAGCTGACGCTCCCGGTGACCTTGCATGCCGATTAAAGGGCTCCAGCGTAGTTTATGGGCGTCAGTCTTCGGACTGGGGGTTGGCACCGGCGCTTGGGCGGACCAACCGCTCTCGGCGATTGACTGGTTGAGCCAGTCTTTGGTCAACAGCGTCCCTACATCTGGGCAAACTGAACCGCCGGTCGCGCCGCTTGGTGTGCAGACTGACAGCGTGACGGTGCAGCCCTTAGAAGCCGACAGTGCCGATGGTTTGGGCCTCTTGCCACCCGCGGTCACCGGCCTGCCTCGGTCGTTGTGGGGCAGCGACGAGGTCGCCCCTATCGAAAAACTTTTGGCGCCAGACAACGCGCAAGACCTGCCTGCCTTGCAAGCAGAGCTTTTGTCGCTTGTTCTGGCCATCTCTGAGCCGCCTTTGGGGGCACCATCGGGCGAGACTTTGTTTCTGGCGCGGGTCGACAAGCTTTTGTCGATAGGCGCTCTGGATCAAGCTCGTGCCCTTCTGGATGCCGCCGGGGCGACGCGGTCGCCCGAAATCTTCCGCCGCTTCTTTGATGTGGCCTTGCTGATCGGCGACGAGGATCGCGCCTGTCAGGCGCTAAAATCTGCCCCCGGACTGGCCCCTGCGCTGCCCACGCGCATCTTTTGCCTGGCCCGCGCGGGCGATTTTGAAACGGCCAAACTCACGCTGGATACAGCCCGTGCCTTGGGCACGGTCAGCCCCGAAGAAGGCGCGCTTCTGACACGCTTTATGGAACCCGAGTTGGACGACACCGGCATCACTCCGATCATGCCCAGCCCCGTGACCCCCTTGATCTTTCGCATCTACGAGGCCATCGGCGAGCCTTTGCCCGACACAGCCCTGCCCGTGGCCTTTACCTATGCAGATCTGTCCGAAAACGCCGGTTGGAAAGCCCAGCTTGAAGCGGCAGAGCGCCTGTCGCGCTTGGGATCTGTCGCGCCGAACCTGTTGTTGGGCCTGTATACCCAGCAAAAACCTGCCGCCTCGGGTGGCGTTTGGGATCGGGTCGCGGCCTTTCAGGCCTTTGATGCGGCCATCAGCGCCAAAGATCACGCCTCTGTCGAAGCCACCCTGCCCCCCGCTTGGGCCAAGATGCAAGAAGTTGGGCTCGAAGTGCCCTTTGCCACGCTTTACGCCCAAGACTTGGCGCATGTCACCCTATCGTCACAGGCGGCCTCTGTGGCCTTGCAGGTCGTGCTTTTGTCGCCCGATTACGAAAGCCTGACGCAAGGATTACAACCGCAAGACCAGCAGCAGGCCTTCTTATTGGCGCTCGCACGCGGCGCGTTGGAGGGCGTGCCAGCACCCGATGCGCTGGATGCGGCAATTGCCCAAGCCTTCAGCGCGCCGGTTGTGCCGGCCGAGGTGCAAAGCCAAATAGATCAGGGCCGCATCGGCCAAGCGATTTTGGCCGCCATGATCCAGATGCGCCAAGGCCAAGCCGGCGATTTGCGCGCGCTGAGCGAGGGGCTGTCCACCCTGCGCCGTCTGGGGCTGGAAGATGTGGCCCGCCGATCCGCCTTGCAGATGATCTTGCTGGAGCGGCGGTTGTGACGGGGAAAGGGTGATGTCACACGACAGTCGAGGCTGGATTTCCACCTTTTTGCAGGCGCAAGCCGGCGAACACAACGCCGCACGCAACACCCAAGAGGCTTACGGGCGCGACCTTTTGGCCTTTGCCGAATTTCTCGCCCCGCGTGATCTGTCGCAAGCCAGCCGCGCGGATGTGGAAAGCTACCTGCTGCACTGCGCCGCCGAAGGCTTGTCGCACAGCACGCGAGCACGCCGTCTGTCGTCGATCCGCCAACTCTATCGCTTTGCCTTTGAAGAAGGCTGGCGCAACGACAATCCGGCTTTGCAGCTTAAAGGGCCGCGGGCCAGCCAGCACCTGCCCAAAAGCCTGACCAAAGACGACGTTGAACGCCTGCTCGCTGCCGCAAGCACCACGGGACGCACGGCGCGCGAGCGTCAACGCAACGTGCTGCTGATGGAATTGCTTTACGCCACGGGGCTGCGTGTCAGCGAACTGGTTACGCTGCCCCTGTCTGCAGTGCGCGGCGTGCCAAAGATGATTTTGGTCAAGGGCAAGGGCGATAAAGAGCGTATGGCCCCCCTGTCTGACCCGGCGCGCAGCGCGCTGCAGGCTTGGATTGCGCTGCGCGATGCGGACGACGATCTGGCCCGCACATCTGGCAAAGCCGTCAACCGCTACCTTTTTCCCGGCTCTGGCGCCGAAGGGCATTTGACCCGGCAGCAGTTCTTCGGGCTTATCAAAGCCATGGCGGTAACGGCGGGTCTTGATCCGTCACAAGTCTCTCCCCATGTGCTGCGCCATGCCTTTGCCACCCACCTTTTGGCCGGCGGGGCCGATTTGCGGGTTATTCAAACGCTTTTGGGCCATGCCGACCTTTCCTCGACCGAGATTTACACCCATGTGCTGGAAGACCACCTGAAGGATCTGGTGCTCAACCACCACCCTTTGGCCCACCCCCCCAAGACCTGAGGATAAAATGGACTGGATTTTCGCCCACGCCTCTTTGGTGCTAACGGCCTTGGCGGTGACAGCGCTTTTGCTGATCTCGGCCTTTTTTTCCGGGTCCGAGACGGCTTTGACGGCGGCCTCGCGCGGTATGCTCAAGGCGCAGGCTGACAAAGGCTCGCGCGGGGCCAAGGCGGCTTTAGAGGTGACCGACGATTCCGAGCGGATGATCGGCGCGCTTTTGTTGGGCAATAACATCGCCAACATTCTGTCAGCGGCCCTGACCACGGCGCTTTTGACCGATTTGTTCGGATCAAAGGGCGTGGCGATTGCAACCGTCATGGTGACCGTGCTGGTGCTGGTCTTTGCCGAGGTTTTGCCCAAAACCGTGGCCATCATCTCTCCGGTGCCGGTGGCCATCGTGGTTGGGCCGGGGGTCAAGCTGCTGATCTTGCTGTTTACGCCCATCGTCACCACCGTGCGCGCCTTTGTGCGGTTGATCTTGCGCCTCTTTGGTCTGCGCGCTGACCCCAACCGCCATATTCTGGCCCTGCGCGAAGAAATCGCGGGGGCGATTTCGCTGGGCCATTCCGAAGGGGCGGTGGAAAAAGAAGACCGCGACCGCCTGCTGGGTGCGCTGGATCTGGCCGACCGGACGGTTGACGAGATCATGCGCCACAGGCGCGAGACAGAGATGATCGACGCCGATCTTGCCCCAGAAGCGATCGTGAGCCGTGTTCTGGCCTCGTCCCACTCGCACTTGCCGGTCTATCGTGGCAGCGATGAAAACATCCTTGGCGTTGTCCACACCAAAGACCTGCTGCGCGAAGTGGAACGTTTGGGCCATATCCATGACACCCACGCCCAAGCGGTGGCTGCGCTGGATGTGGTGAAAGTGGCGATGAAACCCTATTTCATCCCCGACACCACCACACTTGACGAACAAATGCGCGAGTTTCTCAAACGCCGCACCCATTTTGCGCTGGTTGTCGATGAATACGGCACCTTGCAGGGGCTGATCACGCTGGAAGACATTTTGGAAGAAATCGTGGGCGAGATCACCGACGAATTCGATCTGGTCGACAAATCCAATGCGCTCAAGCGAGACGCAGACGGCAGCTATCTGGTCGAAGGCGCCATGACGATCCGCGATCTGAACCGCGCCACCGACTGGGCCCTGCCCGATGACGAGGCGAACACCGTGGCGGGCCTTGTGATCCACGAGGCACAGATGATTCCCGCCCAAGGCCAAGCCTTCAGCTTTCACGGCTTTCGCTTTGAAGTGGTCACGCGGCGCGAAAACCGCCTGACGCGGCTGAAAGTGCGCAAGCTTTAAACGGGCGGCGCGCTTTGCACGTGCGGAGTTGAGTATTTGGGCCAAGATGACGCCGCAACAGCAAGGTCATAAAGCGAAGGCGCCAGATTTGGCGCGGCACGTCACAAATGTGTGTTGACCGTGACGTCAAACAGTCATACGGTTTTCTCCATAAAGTCGGCCAGTCCGACAGGGAGCAAAAAAATACCAAAAAAAGGGTCACATGCTGGCCCTTTTTTTATTTTTGGCGAAGGGATGAGAGTCGGCAGAGGCTGCTTGCAAAAGATGCACCACAGGCTGACGGACAATGAATTGTGACCTGACGGCGCAAATTCTTCATGCTATGGCGTGCCTGATCTACCATATTGTCGTAGGCTTAAGGACACTCATATGACCCGCACTCTCGCACGCCTCGTTCTGGGACTTGGCCTTTTTGCAGCCCTGTCGGGCGCAACCCTTCCTGCATCTGCCCAAACCACGGCGCCTGCGAATGACGTCGCTATGGGCGTGCCGGATGGCCTTCCGGATCAGGCCACCGCACAGGTTGGCAATGTCTATCTGGCGGCAACTTTTGACGGCTGGCAACAGCGCTGTGTCAAAAAGGAAGATGGGGCCGATCCGTGCCAATTGTACCAACTGTTGAAGGATGACGCGGGCAACGCCGTGTCAGAGATCAGTTTTTTCACCCTGCCAGAGGGGTCTCAAGCCGTGATGGGCGCAACCGTGCTCGCGCCGCTTGA
This sequence comes from Pseudomonadota bacterium, assembly GCA_037134595.1. GTDB lineage: Bacteria > Pseudomonadota > Alphaproteobacteria > Rhodobacterales > Rhodobacteraceae > Stagnihabitans. Next base: position 16,152 of record JBAXLX010000012.1, on the reverse strand, counting down.
AACCTTGTTGACCGCGAATCTGCGCATTGGTGTGGATGCAGGCACGGTGAAAATCTACCCGTTTTCCTACTGCACCGTGAATGGATGTGTGGCAAAAGTCGGCTTTACCGCAGAAGACTTGGCCGCCATGCAGGCGGGCACTGAGGCTGTCATGTCGGTGGTTCCCGCCGCCTCTCCCGACAAGACGGTTGTGATCAAGATCGCGTTGAAAGGCTTTACCGCTGGCCATCAAGCGATTGTTGACGCCGCGGCCAAAGTAAAGAAGTAAACGGCCCCCATGCCGCGCGCCTTGCGCGCGGCAGAGCGGTCTTACTCCTCGCGTTGGGTGTCGGGCGCACCCAAACGCTGCTCAAGGGCTGCGACGCGCTGCGATAGGCGGGGCAGGCGACGAATTGCCTTTTGCAATTCGATGCTTTTATCCATCTTCAGCGCCGGATAGCCCAAAAGCACCCGACCGGCGGGCACGCTGCTCATGATTTTGGTGGCGGCTCCGGCGATCACATCATCGCCCACCGTCAAATTGTCCCCAACTCCGCATTGCCCGGCCAACACCACCCTGTTGCCGATGCGGGCCGATCCGGCCAGACCCACCATGCCGCAGATCAGGCAATCTTCGCCCACTTCGACATTGTGGGCGATATGGGCAAGGTTGTCGATCTTGGTGCGATTTGCGATCTTGGTGGAGCGGATCGTGCCGCGATCTATGCAGCTATTGGCCCCGACCTCGACATCGTCGCCCAATTCCACAGCGCCCAAAGAATGGATGCGGTGCCATTGTTGTTTGCGAATTTCGCCGCGAATTCCAAGGGTTGTGCGAATTTCTTCCACACCGGATATGTCTGGCGTTACAAAGGAAAAACCGTCCGACCCAATCACACAGCCCTGCTGCAAGATCACCCGATCGCCGATCACCACCCGCGCACCAATCTTGACGCCCTCCAAGATCAAGGCATCATCGCCAATCACAGCCCCCGCCCCGATCGAGACATGACCCGCAATCCGCGCCCGCGCCCCGATCACAGCCCCGGCTGCGATGCTCACAAACGGCCCCACGGCCGCCCCTTCGCCCACCCGCGCTGACGGATCAATCGCCGTCATCGCATGAGTTCCAAGCGCAATCGCAGGCCCTGCATCCAGCGTGCGCGTCAGCCCCGCCATCGCCAAGCGCCCCCTTGGCGCAAAGATCGCCGCCTGCAGCCCCAAGGCCCGCCAATCCGCCCCCGGCCAAAGCAACGCCGCCCGTGCTTGCCCCACTTTCAAGCCTTCGGCATATTTCGGGCTGATCGCCAGTGCCAACTGCATGGGCGAGGCCAAGGCCGGTTCTGCCGCCCCGTCCACCCTCAAGTCTCCCGCCCCTTCAAAAGGCGCGCCGATGGCGGCCGCAATGGTTGCGATGCTATGGGCCAAAACAGCCTCCTTTGGGACATCCCCTTGGGCGTGATTAGCTTTGAACGCCGGCCAGGGCCACCCCGGCTTCGGCCAAGGCCGCAAAAAGCTTGGCATCCCGGCCGTAAATGTCGCGCCGATAGCCCATGCGGCCCTCATCATCCGGCCATGCCGTGAAATAGACCAAATGCACCGGCACGGGCTGATCCAAATTCAACACCGCTTCGGCGCCCGTGTTCAGATAACTGGCAAACAAAGCCTTGGGGTTGTCACTTTGTCGCGCGAGCAAAAAATAGGCCAGATCAAAAGGCGCGCCCACCCGGATGCAGCCGTGGCTAAAGGCGCGCACCTCTTTGGCAAACAGCGATTTCGTCGGCGTGTCGTGCAAATAGATGTTGTAGGGATTTGGAAACATGAATTTGACCTTGCCCAAGGCGTTGCCGTCTTCGGGGGGTTGGCGCAGGGCATAGGGGAAATTCTCTGGTGTGAAGGCGGCGAAATTCACGCTGCTGCGGTCGATCACCTTGCCATCGGGGTCAAGAAGTTGCAGTTGCGATTCCGCCATAGGATCCTTTTGGAACTGCGGCAGATATTCTTTGACCACGATAGACCGCGGCACCGACCATGTCGGATTGACGACCATAAATTCCATCAGGTCGGAAAATTCAGGGCTTTGCGTGTCATGACCGATCTTGCCAATCACCACGCGGGTTTCAAAACTCACCGCGCCATCGTCAAACACTTTGGCGAAAAAATCAGGCTGGTTTACCCAAATGTGGCGTGACCCAAGATCGGCGTTGCCCATCCAGCGCAAGCGTTCCATCGCCACAATCACCGACTTCAGACGATCCTGTGCCGAGACATTCAAGGCCGCCAGTGTGCCCTTGCCCACAACGCCGTCGGGCGAAATGCCGTTGTTGGCCTGAAACCGCTGCACCGCAGCCTGCAACGAGGCATCGAAGGTTTTCGCGAAAGATCGGTTTAAATAGCCAAGGGCGATCAGACGGTCGCGCAGGGCGATGATATCGGCAGGGCTTGCCTCTGGCTTGATCTCTTCGGCGCTCAGACCGGGGCCATAACCGCCGTCAGCCACCAAAGCCTCCAGCGCGATTTTTTCCGCCATCAGGCGGCTGTAGGCGGGGTAAGACGGCACAAGGCTTTTCAACCAAACCGCAAAATCGGGCGAGTCCGCCTGCGCCAGAATCAGGGCAGGATCGGGGCGCACGATTTTGCGCTTGATCCCATCGTCGATCCGGATCGGCTCCAAAGCCCCCGAGGACAGATCGCGCGCGAAATCCAAAAGAGCGCGGGTCATGGCCAGTTCCAAACGCCCAAGATCGGCCGCGCTCTGGGCCGCCCCAAAACCAGCGCGCAACACTTTTGCGTCATACCGCGGCACAGGCAACCCATGATCGCCCGCCCTATCAAAGGCTTGCAAAGCCACACGGCGGCGCGGCCCATCGCCCTGCCCGGTCCAAAGCGGGCTATAGGCCCGATCGCGGTAGAACTTTTCCACCACAGGGTCATCAAAGGTCATGCCGGAGAGACCCGTCAAAGCGGCAGAGGCTCTTGATGCGCCAGCCCCCATCGCCAAGCCAGAGGTCAGCAAGCCAAGCACAACTCTGCGGGTCACCGCGCCACTTTGCATTTTGGATCCTTAAAGCTGCTTGTCTTGCGAAGTCAGCCGTTCTTATTGCTTGGTTTTGCACAATATATGGACGCATCAGGCCATTTGCAAACATGGCCCACCCCCGGCGCGACGAGAAGTTCTGATCTGTCACACAAAGGCCACAGACGCGCGCAAACCCTCCGTTGGCGGTTTTTTGCCACTGGACTCAGCGAAAACTTGCCGATCCGCGCCGAATTGCGGCGGTCAGCGTGCATTCTGTGTTGGGCGAATACGCAACCTATGTCATGAAACGTGAGCGTCGCGGAACGGTCATACCAGAATGGTTGGTCTCAAGCGCAATCGGGCACGACAACAGGACGGGCGAAACGATGATGCAAACACAAAACGCAGGACTATCGCGGCGCAATTTGTTGCGGATTTTCGCCGCCGCCACCGTGGTTGCAGCCCCCAGCTTTACCAAGGCCGCCGGGTTCTTAAAAGGTGCTGGCGATGTGCGTCGGGTGCATATGTATTCGGGCCGCTCTGGAGAGTCGGTGAATGCGATATATTGGATAGATGGCGAATATATCCCCGAGGTTGTCAAAGAAATCAGCCATTTCATGCGCGATCTGCGTGTTGATTCTGCAATCGACATGAATCCGCATAACATGGACATCATCGCCGCAACGCATCACCTGTTGGATATTAAAGAGCCCTACACGCTTTTGTCGGGCTACCGCACGCCGAAAACCAATGCCATGCTGCGGTCTGAATCGCATGGTGTCGCAAAGAATTCCCTCCATATCCAAGGCATGGCAGCCGACCTTCGGTTGAAGTCACGCAGTGTCAAGCAAATGGCCAAAGCGGCAGAGGCGTGTTCGGCAGGCGGTGTCGGCCATTACTACCACGCCAACTTCGTTCATATGGATTGTGGCCCGGTTCGCACTTGGGCGGGTTGATCTGGGTCGAGACGGCAAAGAAAAGGGCACCTTCGGGTGCCCTTTTCTTTGCCTATCACACCTGAGCGCCCGTTTAACGACGCGAATCGTCGTCTTCAGCCGAAGCCAAGCCACGAAATCCTTGGGCCACGACGAACTTCTCAGACGAATCAGCGCGGCTGGCAGGCGGTTTCACATTGGCGACTTTGCGAAACGCCTTTTTAAGCTGGTTTTGCATCTGCAATTCCGCCCCCCCCGCCAAAACCTTGGCGACAAAAGTGCCGTCTTCTTCCAACACGTCAAAAGCAAAGGCCAAAGCCGCCTCGACCAAGGCAATAATCCGCAAATGGTCCGTGCCCTTATGCCCCGAGGCTGAGGCCGCCATATCCGACATCACCACATCGGCTTTGCCGCCGAGCCAGCCCTTGACCAGCGCGTCGGCATCCTCTGACAGAAAATCCAATTGGTGCAACTCGCAGCCCGCGATGGCTTCGATCTCTTGCAGATCAATCCCCAGCACCCGACCCACCGGCTTATTGCCCTTCTCGCCCAAAGCATTCACGCGCGGCACCGCCACTTGGCACCAGCCCCCCGGCGCGCAGCCCAGATCAACCACCCGCGCCCCGGGTTTGAGAAAGCCGTATTTATCATCCAGTTCCATGATCTTATAGGCCGCCCGCCCGCGATACCCTTCGCGCTTGGCTTTGGTCACATAAGGGTCATTCAACTGCCGTTCCAGCCAAAGGGTCGAGGACAGTTTCCTGCCCTTGGCCGTCTTGACCTTGATCCGCAAATCGCGCCGTCCACGGCCGGAGTCATTGGTTTCAGTCATGCAAAAGGTCCGTCTCCTAACACGCCATCGGCGGTCATTTGTGCGTATAAAAGCCCCTCGCGCAGGCCGCGATCGGCCACTGACAGCTGATCTGTCGGCCAAATGCGCATCAAGGCCTGCAAAATCGCCGCGCCTGACATGATCAGCGTGTGCCGGTCACGCCCGATGCGCGGGTCAGTTCTGCGTCCTTCCGGACCAAGCGCCAGATACTCGCGGATGACAAGGTCGATTTGGTCGGATGACATCACCAACCCGTCCACTTTCGCCCGATCATAGCGTCGAAGGCCCAGAAATGACGCCGCAACCGTCGTCACCGTGCCCGAAGTGCCGATGATCTGGAAGCCCTTGCGCGGTTGGGCGACCGTGGCGGGAGAAAACGTCGCAAGGCTTTCTTCGAAAAACCACGACATCAGCGCAAATCGGGCCGAGTCGTCTTCGACATCAATGAACTGGTCTTTCAGCGTGGCCACCCCCAAGGGCACCGAAATCCAATCCACCACCCGCGCATCGCCCAAACCCTGCCGGTCAAACCCCGATGACAGCCGCATGATCGACTTTGACCGATCCGCAGGATCAACCTTGGACAGGTCGATCCAAACCAGTTCGGTCGACCCTCCGCCGATATCGACAATCAAAAGCTGCTCAGACGCCGCCCGCACCAATGGCGCACAGGAAATCACCGCCAGCCGCGCTTCTTCCTCTGATCCGATGATCTCGATCGTCAGACCGGTTTCGCGGCGCACTTGCTTGATGAATTCCTTGGCATTGCTGGCCCGCCGGCAGGCTTCGGTCGCAACCAACCGCATCCGTGTGACGCCATGCTTTTCGATCTTCTTTTCACAAATCCGCAAGGCCTGCACGGTACGGTTCATAGACGCCCGCGACAATTTGCCCGAAGCCTCCAGCCCCGCGCCCAGTTGCACGGTCTTGGAAAAGCTGTCCACGACCAAAAACTGACTGCCTTTGGGTTGGGCAATCAGCATGCGGCAAGAATTTGTTCCCAAATCCAGCGCAGCATAAAGCTGACCGGATTCGGTCGGTAAGGGAGCAGACTCTTCGGGCACAAGGGCCCCCATCACAGGGTCAACCTTAAGCTCTTGCGCGTCCGCCCCCCGGGGACGCTGGGGCGCCATCGCCGCCCTCCATCTATGGTTGAGGTTATCCTAGACCCGAAGCCTGCCAGTCTCAAGCCCGCAATCAGTCCTTGGGTCGCGGCAAGGCCCGTCGCATCCACACCGCGCGATGTCGAAATCCGGCATCGGCTGTCGCAAATTGGCGTTACACAGGGGGCGCAGGCTTCAGAACGGAATCACACCCATGCCCGACGTTATCATCGTTTACTGGCGCGATATTCCCGCCCAGATCATCGTCGGCAAGGGCCGCGCGGCCGCCAAGGTCAAGCTGACCGAACGCTTTGAACAAGCGATTGACCGCTGTGCGATGAAGATCGGCGCCAAAGATGCGGATGCTTATCTCGCCGAATGGCGCAAGGCCGAACCTTTCGCGGTTGAAGGCGAGCAGATGGAAGTGGCCCAAGCCCAAGCCGCCCAGATCGAAGCGACCTATGACACCGAACGCCTTAAATCCCTCATCGCCGCTGACGGCTGGGCAAACGCCTGACGCAAAGGACAAGATCATGGCCCTGTTCAACTTTCGCCGCGATGCGGCCCCTGCGGCATCCTCGGCCGATCTGGAAGCCTTTTTGCAAGGCTATTCGATCGAGGTGATGCCCCGCACTGCCGAGAAAATCGAAGATTTCCGCGCCATCCTGCCCAAAGGAACGCGCGTTTACATCGCCCATATCGAGGGCACCCCGATCGAAGACATGGTCGCCACCGCCAAGCGCATCGCGGGCGAAGGCTTTGACGTCATGCCGCATTTTCCAGCACGCATCATCAAAGACAAATCCACGCTGGCCGATTGGATCGCGCGCTATCAGGGCGAGGCGAATGTGCGCCAAGCCCTGCTTTTGGCGGGGGGGGTGACAAACCCGCACGGCGATTACCAGTCTTCGATGCAGCTTTTGGAAAGCGGCTTGTTTGATCGCTTTGACCGTCTGCATGTGGCAGGCCATCCCGAAGGCAACAAAGACATCGACAAAGACGGCGACAGAGTCATCATGCAAGCCTTGGCGTGGAAGCAAGATTTCGCCAACCGCTCTGACGCAAAGTTCGCCATCGCCACCCAGTTTTGCTTTGAAGCCGAACCGGTGATAGCTTGGGCCAACAAGCTTTCTGATGCTGGCATCTCTATGCCCATCCACATCGGCATCGCAGGCCCGGCCAAGCTGCAAACCCTGATCAAATTCGCCATCGCCTGCGGGGTTGGCGCTTCGCTGCGCGTGTTGCAAAAGCGTGCGATGGATGTGACCAAACTGCTTTTGCCCTATGAACCCACCGAAGTGGCGGGCGATCTGGCCACCCACAAAGCCGCAACGCCGGGCTTTAACATCGAACAGGTGCATTTCTTCCCCTTGGGCGGCATCAAAACCAATGCCCAATGGGTAACAGACAACGGCGGCGCCGCAGGCCTGCCTGTGACCGCGTAAAAGGACGTTTGACCATGACCCGTACCGTTGTAGAATCCAAAACCAAAACCGTCATCATCGGCTTTGACGAGCCCTTCTGCGTGATCGGCGAGCGTATCAACCCCACCGGCCGCAAGAAACTGGCCGCCGAGCTGGAGATGGACAATTTCGACACTGTCCTCAAAGACGCGCTGGAACAGGTCGCCTGCGGGGCCACGGTTCTTGACGTGAACTCTGGCGCGGTCTTCACCAACAAAATGGCCGTCGATCCGCGCTATGCCGACAACAACTTCACCGAACCGCCGCTGATGAAGGCTTTGATTGAAATCATCCAAAGCGTGGTCGATGTGCCCTTGTGCATCGATTCGTCGGTGCCCGCCGCGCTGGAGGCTGGGCTTTTGGCCTGTGAAGGTCGCCCGCTGCTCAATTCCGTGACCGGCGAGGAAGAGCGTCTGGAACGCATCCTGCCCTTGGTGAAAAAGTACAACGTGCCGGTTGTGGCCATTTCAAACGACGACACGGGTATTTCGCAAGACCCCGATGTGCGCTTTGCTGTGGCCAAAAAGATCGTCCAGCGCGCCGCTGATTTCGGCATTCCCGCCCATGACATCGTGGTCGACCCGCTGGTCATGCCCGTGGGCGCGATGGGTTCGGCCGGACAGCAGGTGTTCGCGCTGGTGCGCCGCTTGCGCGAGGAATTGGGCGTGAACACCACCTGTGGGGCGTCAAATATCAGCTTCGGCCTGCCGCAGCGCCATGGCATCAACGCGGCCTTCCTGCCCATGGCCATCACGGCGGGTATGACCTCTGCCATCATGAACCCCGTGCGTCAGGCCGAGATGGAGGCGATTCGCGCTGCCAACTTCCTGATGAACCACGATGCGAATGGCGGTGAGTGGATCCGCTTTGCCAAGGTGCTAGAGGCGGTCGAAGCGGGTGCAACCTTTGCCGAGGCGTCAGCTGCTGCATCGGCTGCCACCTCTGGTCGGCGTGGCGGGCGTCGGGCGCGGTCGGAATAACGCTTTTTTAACTATGGGGCGGTAAGGTCCGCCCCATGGATACAATACGTCAAACCAATCCTGACTTCTGGCTGGGCCAGGTATTCGCCGCTAAGGCAGTCGCCTCGCGCGGCGTTGTACGTCGTTCGCGCGCTTGGGTGGAGACTGAAATCGGTCTAGACCGCTTTGAAATGGCCGTTCGGGCGCGCGGCTTTCATTTGATCGAAGCGGGCAGCCAATTGGTGGTGATCTGCGATTCAGCCCCCGTCACCATACGATTTTAAGAACGAGTTTTCTGCGAAAACTCTGGAAACAATTTTTCTGCGAAAAATTAAGACGTGAATTTTCGCAGAAAATTCGCAGACAAGGATTTTCGCAGAAAATCCGTTACTGCGCCGCCTTCTCCATCGCCGGACGCAATTGGCTTTCCAGAGTCCCCGCCGTGATCGGCCCCGCCAAGCGCAAAACCACCACGCCCTGCCCGTTGATCACATAAGTTTCCGGCACCCCGTAAACCCCCCAATCCAGCGCCATCGGCCCCGAATCGGCGCCGATTTTGGCATAGGGGCTGCCCATCTCGTCCAAGAACTTTCCCGAAGCTTCCGGCGTGTCTTTGTAATTCACCCCGTAAATCACCACGCCTTCTTTTTGCAGCGCCTCTAGCATCGGATGTTCCGCGCGACAGGGTTCGCACCAGCTGGCCCAAAAGTTCAACAATTTCACGCCCGGCGCGCGCAGATCGGCATCAGTGAACGGCGCACCTTCGCCCAAGGGCGTCACCCGCACCGCAGCGGCCTGATGCCCCTCCATCATCGAGGGCAAAGGCTGGTCGCCCTTTTGCATTCCCTGATAGGCCAGATAGCCAAACAGCGCGAAAACCGCCAAAGGCAGCAGGATCAGCGGACGAAATGCCATTTACGCTCCTTTGGCCACACGGCCCTCTATCTCGGCCAGTTGGCGCTTTACCTTGGCACCGTGCCACAGGGTCACGGCGACCAAAACCACCAGCAGCACAATCGCCGCCCCATAGGCACTCAGCACCGTGCCAGCGTATTTGCCCAAATCCGGCATCATGCCCCTGCCCTTTCGCGCGCCATCAAAGCCTTCATCCGGCGCGATCTGATTTCGGTTCGGGTGCGCAGCAACACCAAGGTGACAAACAACACGACAAAGCCCGCGATACAGGTCCACAGCGGAAAGGCATAAATGTCAGACACATGCTGCTCGGAATCCACGCTCAGCGAGGCCCCCTGATGCAGCCCCTGGTTCCAAAACAGCACCGCATAGCGCGATAAAAAGGCAAAGACCGATCCCACGATGCACAAAACCGAGGTCAAATCCGCCGCTGTATCGGCATCTTCCACCGCCGCCCACAGTGCTATGTAGCCCAGATAAAACAGCCCAAGGATCAAAAACGAGGTCAAGCGCGGGTCCCACGCCCACCACGTGCCCCACATCGGTTGCCCCCAAATCGCCCCCGTCACCAGCCCGATCACTGTAAAGGTCAACCCGACCGGAGCCGCCGCCTTCGCCGCCAAGGCGCTGACATGGTGCCGCCGGATCAGCCAGATCAGCGACCCCGCCAGCATCATAAACCACGCCGACACCGCCATCATCGCACTGGGCACATGAAGATAGATGATCTTAACCGTCGATCCTTGCTTGTAATCCTCTGGCGTGAAGAAAAATCCCCAGACCAGCCCCACCGCCAGCAAAATCACCCCCAGCCCCGACACCCAAGGCAAGGCCCAGGACGAGGTTTGCATGAACTTTTTCGGGTTGGCATATTCCCAGATCGACATATCCCGTCCTTGCCCAATGGGCTTTGGCATTTCAAGTCACAAGCGCGTCAAACCGTCATTTCAGATTGGCGCGCAGGGCGGCGGCGGCAGCAAAAGGCAAGATCGCGGCTGACCCCAAGCTGATCGCGGCCAACAGCAGCAAGGGCACCAACGCCTCCGCCCCCAGAGCGCCGCGCCGCACGGCCTCGGCCCCGAAGATCAGGGTGGGCACATACATGGGCAGCACGATCAAAGACAAGATCAACCCGCCGCGCTTTAGCCCGACCGTCAAAGCCGCCCCAAAGCCCCCGATCAGCGACAAAGCCGGCGTGCCAAGCATCAAAGAGGCCAGCAGCCAAACATATCCCCCCGCTGACAGGCTTAACAGCAGCCCCAGCACGGGAGAGATCACCACCAAGGGCAACCCCGTCACCAGCCAGTGTGCTAGCGCCTTCATCGCCACCACGCCTTCCAGCGGCAGGGGAGAGACAGCCATCAAATCCAGCGCGCCATCTTCAAAATCCAGCGCGAACATCCGGTCCAGTGACAAAAGGCAGGCCAACAGCGCGCCGACCCACAAAATCCCCGGCGCGATGCGCGACAACAGCGCGCCCTCTGGCCCCACGCCGAGTGGCACCAGCACCGCAACCATCAAGAAAAACGCCAGCCCCAACCCAAAGCCACCGCCTGCGCGCAGGGCCAGCCGCAAATCGCGCTGCAACAGGGCGATCATGCAAAAGCCTCGTCAAAGGCGCCTTGGCGCAGCGATGTGGCCTTAAAGGGCGAAAGGTCCAAAACCTGCGCTTCTGGCAGGCCCAGATCAATATGCGTTGCCACAATCGCCGCCCCGCCTTGGGCGAGATGCAGCCGCAACATCGCGCCAAACAGCGCGACTGACGCGGCATCCAGCGACACCGTTGGCTCATCCATCAGCCAGATCTTGCGCCCCGTCACTATCAGCCGCGCCAGCCCAAGACGGCGCTTTTGCCCTGCCGACAGGTCCGCCGCGCGCCTTGCGCGCAAGGCGGTCAGGTTCATCGCCACAAGGGCAGGTTCGATCTGGCTTTGCCCGTGCACTGCCGCCCAAAAGGCCAGGTTTTCGGCCACTGTCAGCGTGGCTTTCAACCCATCGGCATGGCCGCAATAGGTCAGTTGATCCTGATCCACCACCACGCGCCCCGCATAAGCAGGCTGCAAGCCAGCTAAGGTGCGCAAAAGCGTGGTCTTGCCCACCCCGTTCGGTCCGCGCAAAATCAAAAGCTGCCCTTGGGCGAGGGCAAAGCCCACCCCCTCCAGCACCGTCAAACCGCCGCGCGACACGGCCAGATCATCCACTTGTAACATCCCCCAACCCTACCGCGCTTTACCCGCGGCGGGAAGGGCTTGGACAGGGGCCGCCTGCACGCTAAGTAGCCTTCAAACAGGAGAGACCCATGACCCTATCCACGCGCCGCCTTGGCAAAACCGGCTTTCAAACCACATCCATCGGCTTTGGCGCTTGGGCCATCGGTGGCACATGGGGCGAAGTGAGCGAGGCCGAGGCCAAAGCCACCCTGCATGCCGCCCTTGATGCGGGCGTGACTTTCATCGACACGGCCGATGTTTACGGCGACGGTCGCTCTGAACGCATTATCGCCGCCGTTCTGGCCGAACGCCGCCACAGCACCCCGCGCCCCTTTGTGGCCACCAAGGCCGGCCGCAGGCTGAACCCCCATGTCGCCGAAGGCTATACCTTGGCCAATCTGGAAGCCTTTATCGACCGCAGCCGCGCCAATTTGCAGATGGAGTGTTTGGATCTGGTGCAACTGCACTGCCCGCCCACGTCCGTATACGCAGGCCCCGCGATTTATGACGCGATGGACAGTCTGAAAGCCAAAGGCAAAATCGCAGCTTACGGCGTGTCGGTCGAAAAAATCTCGGAAGCGATGGAGGCGATCCGCCACCCCGCCGTGGCCTCGGTGCAGATCATCTACAACCTCTTTCGCCAGCGCCCCGCAGATGAGTTTTTTGCCGCCGCAAAGGCCGCTGATGTCGCGGTGATTGCAAGGGTGCCGCTGGCCTCTGGGCTGCTCACGGGCAAGATGAGCGCCACCAGCACTTTCGCCGCCGACGATCACCGCAGCTTTAACCGCAACGGCGAAGCCTTTGATAAGGGGGAAACATTCTCTGGCGTGCCTTACGATGTGGCCTTGGCCGCCGTGGAAGAGCTGCGCGGGCTGGTGCCTGCGGGGGCGACGATGGCCGCCTTTGCCCTGCGCTGGATCTTGATGCAAGATGCCGTGTCGGTCGTGATCCCGGGGGCCAAATCACCCGCGCAATCGCAAGCCAATGTGCTGGCCGATTCGTTGCCCGCCCTTACCCCAGCGACCCTAGACGCCGCCCGTGAGGTTTACGCGCGGCTGATCGCCCCCCACGTCGCCCATTTGTGGTGACCTTGCCCTTTCATCTTGGCTTAAATACTCAACCGCTTCGCCTGTTTCAGATGCGGCTTTTGAGTATTTAGACCAAGACGAAAGGGGTCAGGTTCGGTCAGACAGGTCAAGCCATTCCTCTTCGGCTGCGGCCAGCGCCTCTTGGCGTTCAGTCAGCATGTCAGAGGCTTTTTGGAACTTGACCGGTTCGCGTTTGTACAGATCGGCATCCGACAAAAGCAGGTTCAGCTTGGCAATCTCGGCTTCCATCCGCGCAATCAGGGCAGGCAGGCTGTCGAGGCGCTTTTTTTCGGTAAAGGTCAGACCCTCGGCCAGTTTTTTGATCGGCTTGGGCGGCTCTACCGCCGCACGCGGGGCTTGGGCCACGGGGCCTTCTTCTGTGGTGCCGCGTTGGGCGGCGTAGTCTGACCACCCGCCGGGATAGACCGTGGCTTTGCCTTTGCCTTCCAGCGCTACGGTCGTGGTCGCCACGCGGTCGATGAAATCGCGGTCGTGGCTGACCAGCAGCACCGTGCCGTCATACTCGCCCAAGATATCTTGCAACAGGTCCAGCGTTTCCACATCCAGATCGTTGGTCGGTTCGTCAAGGATCAGCAGGTTGGACGGTTTGGCCATCAACTTGGCCAGCAATAGCCGTGCTTTTTCGCCACCCGACAGGGATTTGACGGGGGCACGGGCCTGTGATTCTTCAAACAGAAAGTCTTTGAGGTAAGCCACAACGTGCTTGGGAAAGCCCCGCACCATGACCTGATCGGAATTGCCCGACACTGCCATCAAAGGATCAGCGGTCAGGTTGTTCCACAGGCTCGCCTCAGGGTCTAACCGCGCGCGGCTTTGGTCAAAGACGGCGATATCTAGCGAGGTGCCCAAGGATACGCTGCCCTGATCCGGTGCAATTTCGCCCGTCAGCATCTTGAGCAGCGTGGTCTTGCCCACCCCGTTAGGCCCGACAAAGGCCACACGGTCACCGCGCAAAATGCGTAGGTCAAAGTTTTGGAACAACAGCTTGTCACCAAAGGCTTTCGAAACGCCGCGCGCCTCGATCACCTTTTTGCCCGAGGTGGTGCCGGAATCAAATTCCATCAGCGCCGTGCCCTTGCGCCTTATCTGGCTAGAGCGTTCGTCGCGCAGGGCTGCCAAGGCGCGCACGCGCCCTTGGTTGCGCTTGCGACGGGCCGAGATGCCCTCAACCGCCCAGCGGGCTTCGGCTTTGATCTTGCGGTCCAGCTTGTGGCGGGCTTCGTCTTCGGTTTCCCACGTCTCTTCGCGCCATTCTTCAAAGCCCAAAAAGCCCAGCTCGCGGCGGCGCAAGACGCCACGGTCCAGCCAAAAGGTTTGCCGCGTCAGACGGTTCAGCAAAGCACGGTCGTGGCTGATCAGCACATAGGCCGCGCGGGTTTGGCTGAGAAAATCTTCCAGCCATTCGATGGCGGCAATGTCCAAATGGTTGGTCGGCTCGTCGATCAGCATCAACTCGGGCGCTTCGGCCACCAGTTTTGCCAAAGCTGCCCGCCGCTTTTCTCCGCCCGAGGCCGAGGCAACCGGCGTGTCGGGCTTGAACCCCAAACCTTCGGCCGCCACGTCCACGCGGTAGCCTTCGCCTTCGGGAATGCGGCTGGCGGCGTAGTCGCCCAAGGTCGCAAAGCCCGACATATCGGGGTCTTGCTCCATATAGCCCACGGTCACGCCCGGAGAGACAACGCGCAACCCGCGATCGGCCTCGACCAAGCCGGCCATCACCTTCATCAGGGTCGATTTGCCTGATCCGTTGCGCCCGACCAGCGCCAGACGGTCGCCGGGTTGAACGGTGAGGGTGATCCCCTCAAACAAGGGGTTGCCGCCGAAGGTCAGCGACAGATCGGAAAGCTGTAAGAGGGGTGCGCGTGCCATGCCCTGCCCCTAAGGCCAAGCGGGCAAGGCGTCAATCGCCCGTCGCCCGATTTTGCGCCCCAATCGCGCGCAAAGCCCGCGCCCGCGCTGGCGGCACTTGGGCGACGGGCAGCGCGGTGAGCACATGCACCGTGTTCATCGCACGGTCGATCACCGCATGGTCTGACACCCAAGCCCCCATCGCCAGATAACTGCGCAATAGGGGCGGCAGGCCCAAAGGATCGCCTGCCCCCGTTGGCAAGGCAAAGCGGTCAACAGCACGCGGGCCGGGGGCAAATTCAAGCGGGGCTGCGTGGCCGTGCAGCGTTGCCAAGGCAGCCGCATGCCGCGCCGGATCGGCCCCCGCAAAAGAGGTGCAGCCAAACAGCATCGTCACCCCTGCGCCGTCCAGACTCACCGTCAAAGCCCCCCAGATCAAGCGCAAGATATTGGGGTCTTTGATCCCCGGTTTTAGACAAAAGCGCCCCAGTTCCAGCTTGGGGCCGCCAAACCGCGCCAGTCGGGACAGATCATAGCTTTGGGCGGAGTAGCTGCTTTGCAGCTCGTCACCGTCAGCAAAAATCTGCAAGCGGCAACAGGCCACCAAATCGCCCTGCGCGTCTTCCACCAGCATATGCTGGCATAGCGCGTCAAAGCTGTCTTGATCCAAGCCCGAACGCCCATGAAAGGCCAGATGCCGCAGCGCCTGCGCCTGCGTCACATCTTTCGCATTTTCGCCCAAACGCGCCAGATAGCGCCCCCGTGTCAGCGGCCGCATCGCCCTTTTCCTCTTCCCGCTTGCACTGGCCCTCATTCGGCCTAGATTTGCCTCACACTCACCGGAGGATGCAATGGATAAGGTTGTAAAAACCGACACGGAATGGCGCGCGCAACTGGACGATCTGGCCTATAAGGTCACCCGCCAGCACGGCACCGAACGGGCGGGCACGCATGACAATTTTCCCAAGGCGGCGGGAACCTATCGCTGTGTGTGCTGTGATGCGCCGCTGTTTGATCAGGCCACCAAGTTTGAGTCAGGCACAGGCTGGCCGTCGTTTTACGCGCCGCTTTCGCCGGAAGCCGTCGGCGAAAGCCAAGACAACGGTTGGTTCATGCGCCGCACCGAGGTGCATTGCGCGCGCTGCGATGCCCATCTGGGCCATGTCTTTCCCGACGGCCCCGCGCCAACGGGCCTGCGCTATTGCATGAACGGCGTCGCCATGACGTTTGAGGCAAAAGACTGACCGCGCGATCTGCGGGCGTCTGTCGCCCGCAGACTGCTTACTTTGACAACAGAGCGGTCGGGTCCAACCGGCCGATATTGCCGAAGATTTGCGCCAGAACATTGCGGCCCTTGATCGGCTCGGTGGTCACGCGCCGCGAAATCGCCACAATCTCGCCTTTGTCCAAGCCGAATCGCTCGATATTGGTCACGATGCCGTTGGCGTCAAAGGTTATTGCCAGAACTTGCCGGTCTATCTCTTTCGGGGCACGCGCACCCACGGTTTTCCATTGGCTGCGGACATAGAACCACTCGCCGTCGCCGATCAGCCCTTCGACAGAAGGGCGGCCAAGAAAGGCTGCAACCGTGTCGCGGGTGTCAACGCCGGTGGTGATGGCCGCAAGGTCTGTGTCATCGGGCACGAACCCATGATTGGTATAAATTGGGGTGCACGCCACAAGCAGTGCCACACTCAAAGCCGCAAAGGCCGGTTTGGCCCAAGCCACCAAGGGGCGGGACGTTGCGCTAAGCCAAGACAGTCTGCCCTGCCGTGTGTCG
>JBAXLX010000011.1:0-24236 GCA_037134595.1 Pseudomonadota bacterium | reverse complement strand
GGGGGAAGGTCTTTGAAAGAGGGGTCGGACATGGGCGCTCCTTGGCAAGGGGGTGGGTTGTGTATAAGCGGCTGACAGGTTTGAGCAAGGGCGGATGATGGCAGAGGGTTTAACGGCGCGGCGGGCGGTTTTGGACTTGTTGGACGGGGTTTTGAGCAAGGGTCTAAGCTTGGCCGAGCAGGGCGATGCGCCTTTGGCGGGGCTGTCGGCGGGGGATAAGGCGCGTGCGCAGCGCTTGGCCTCTGCGGTGCTGCGGCAGGCCGAGCCGATTGACCGGATGCTGGGGGCGCATTTGCACAAAGAACCGCCCTTGGCGGTGCTGAACATTCTGCGCTTGGCTGTGACGGAGCTTGCCGAGGGCGGGGCAGCGCATGGGGTTGTGAATTCGGCGGTGGAGTTGGCGCGGCGCGATAAGACCACGCAGGGCTTGGCCGGTCTGGTCAACGCCGTCTTGCGCAAGTTTCCCCCCCCCGTTGTGATTGCAGGGCCGGTGCAGCGGTTGCCCGGGTGGCTGCGGCAGGCTTTGGTTGCCCGCTACGGCAAGGTGGCCGTGGGCAAGATGGAAGAGGTGCAGGCGCGCACTCCGGTGGTGGATCTGACCCTGCGCCATGACACGGCGGCGGGCAGCCTTGCGGGGGCCGAGGTGCTGCCGACCGGATCGCTGCGGATGGCGGCGGGGGGGCAGATCTCGGCCCTGACGGGCTTTGGCGAGGGGGCGTTTTGGGTGCAGGATGCAGCCGCAGCCCTTGCCGTGCGGATGCTGGGGGATGTGGCTGGCCTGTCGGTGCTGGATCTTTGCGCGGCACCGGGGGGCAAGACGCTGCAACTGGCCGATGGCGGGGCCGAGGTGACGGCACTCGACATCTCTGGCCCTCGTCTGGTGCGATTGCAGGAGAATTTGGCGCGCACGGGGTTGCGGGCCAAGATCGTCACCGCCGATGCGCTGCAATGGGCACCGCCTGCGACCTATGACGCGATTGTGCTGGATGCGCCGTGTTCGGCCACGGGCACGATCCGGCGGCATCCGGATTTGCCCTTTTTGCGCCAGCCGTCGGAGATCGCGGGATTGGTTGACTTGCAGGCCCGCCTGTTGGACCGTGCTTTGGGCTGGCTGAAACCCGGCGGGCGGCTGGTCTATTGCACCTGCTCGCTGTTGCAAGACGAGGGCGAGGGCCAGATCGCCGCCGCTTTGGCGCGGCATGAGGGGGTGGTCATGCTACAGCCAGAGATTGCAGGCGTTGATCCGGCTTGGATGACAGCGCGCGGCCTGCGGTTGCGGCCGGATTACTGGGCCGAGGCGGGCGGGATGGACGGGTTCTTTATGGCGTGTTTGCAAAGGGCCGCTTAATCCCCGCCTAAGCCGCT
This sequence comes from Pseudomonadota bacterium, assembly GCA_037134595.1. Lineage (GTDB taxonomy): Bacteria > Pseudomonadota > Alphaproteobacteria > Rhodobacterales > Rhodobacteraceae > Stagnihabitans. Next base: position 22,871 of record JBAXLX010000011.1, on the reverse strand, counting down.
ATTTCGGCGCGAACATTCGGTAATAGGCCCAGTCGGGCAGGAATTGTGACAGGCGAAACAGCCAGGAAAAGACGGTGGGGAAGCTTTTCTTGAAGGATGTACCCTGCATCAGTTCCATCATATGGGCGGCGGCGGCTTCGGGTTCCATCAGGAAGGGCATGGCGAAGGTGTTCTTGTCGGTCAAGCGCGTGCGGATAAAGCCCGGATTGGCGAGCTGTACCTTGATGCCCGTGCCGCGCAGATCGGCGTACAGGCATTCGCCCAAAGCCATCACGCCGGCTTTGCTGGCTTGATAGCCCATGGCCCCGGGAAGCCCGCGAAAGCCTGACAGCGAGCCGGTGAGCACGATATGACCGGCACCTTGCGCCACCATGGCGGGCAAGACCGCGCCCAAGACGCGCGCGCAACCGGTGAAGTTGACATCGCACATTTGCACAAAGGCGTCAGGGTCCAGCGCATCGGCGGGCATGGGGGTGTAGACGCCTGCCAGCCAGATCATCCCGTCAATCGGGCCAAGTTCCGCCGCAACCCGCACCACGGCGGCGCTGTCGCTGACATCCAGCGGGGCAGCGGTGGCATTGGGCATTGTGGCACAAACCTCGTCCAGTCGGGCGGCATTGCGGGCCGACAGGATCACGCTTGCCCCCGCGCGGTGCATCTGCTGTGCCAGTGCCAGACCCAGCCCTTCGGATGCACCGACCAGCCAGTAACGTTTGCCGGCAAAGCTCATGGCGCGGGCACGGGGCGCATGGTGGCGACCAGCTCGGCAACTTTGATGCCGAACTTGCGAAACTGGCTGCGGTTCATGATCGTGCCGTTGGGCATAAGATACATCCAATCCACCACGTTCAGCACATGCCCGCCAGAGGCCGCAGGCAGGCGAATTTTATAGCGCATTTGCACGGCAGGACCGCCGATATGGCCTATTCCGGTGCCCACCAAATCCTCGGCCTGCGCACGCAAAGAGCCATCGGCCACCAGCGTCAGCGCCCAAGCGCGGTCTTGCTGGACGCCGGAATCGTAGGTGAACTTTTCGGTCAAGCGGCCCTGATTGCCCTGCCATGTGCCGTGCATATCGGCCACAAAGCGCGACGAGACGCGGCCAAGGGGGCCGTAGATGACGCCCTCGCACAGGATCGGGCCAGACAGGTGGGTGCGCGCATCAAACGCCGGGCCTTGGCCTGCGTACTGCGCCGGACGCTGCGCGCGAAAACCAAGCACGCGGGGCAAGACCACCAGCACCGCAAGACCCACGACGATGACGGCAAGCAGAGCAATGAGCATCAAGACACCTCGGAGGTCGGGGGTTGCGGGCGGGGGCGAAAGACAGCGCCTTTGGCCCAGAGTTTCAGGGCCTGCCAATGGATCAAGGCCAAGACACGGCGCGAGCCGAAGGGGCGGCGGATCAGCGCCCACAGGATGCTGGCATTGGTCAGGGGGCGCAGGGGGCCGGTGAGTGTGGCGATCAGGCCATTCTCGCCTGCGGCATAGGTGATCACGATGTTCAAACGATCGGGGCGCAGATCAAGCCGGAAGGTATAGCCGCCTTCGATGGCTTGAAAGGGCGAGACGTGGAAGATTTTTTGCGCCGTCAGATGATCTTCGGGCGTGATCGGGCCAAGATCGGCGCGGTGACACAGATAGGAGTGGCGGTCGCCGAAGGTATTGGTCACCTCGGCGACAAAGGCGCGCAGGCCGGTGGCATCCTCGGCCAGCCAAAAGGCCACGGGGTTGAAGACATGGCCCAAGAACCGGGGTTGGGCCAGAAGGCGCACCCGTGTCGGGCTGGGCAGGCCGTGTGCCGCCAGAACCTGCCGCAGCCAAAGCGCGCCGCGCCCCTGCCCCGGCGGGCCACCATGGTCGGTGTCATGCAGGGCCGCAAGGTTGGTGCGGTTGCGCGAGAAAAGGGCGGGGGTGGGCGCTGGAGTCTCGACATCGAGCAGCACATAATCAACGCTGTAGCGAAAGCTGTTGGCCACAGCCCCTTTGCGGCCATGAAAGGTGTGTCCGGCGAGGTGTTGGACCGTCATGTCCGCCCCCTTATAGCCGGTCTGCGGCCAAGCCGGGGGGCCGCCTGCCCCCCGGACCCCCCGGGGATATTTAGGCAAGTATGAAAGGGGGGGGTGGGGGGGGCGCATTTGCGGGCAAAAGATTGGGTCATGCGGCCTCGCGCAGGGCGTGGCGGGCCATGAGAGCTGTGGCCATATCGGCGGCTGAGGCGAAGCCGTCTTCGTGAAAGCCGTTCCTCATCCAAGCGCCGCAGAACCATGTCGAGGCTTGGCCGTTGAGGCGGCGGAGCCTTTCTTGGGCCTCTAGCGCGGGTTGGTCGTAGACGGGGTGGTGGAAGGTGCGGACCTGATGGATCAGGCGGTCGTCAATCGGGCGGGTCGGGTTGAGGGTGACAAACAGCGGATCGTCTTTGGGGATGGGTTGCAGCGAGTTCATCCAATAGGTCAGATCGATCCGATCCGGGCGCGGGCCTGCCGGTTCGGCATAGTTCCAAGAGGCCCAGATCCGGCGCGACTTCGGCATTTGGGCGGGGTCTGCGTGCAAGATGGCTTGATTGGCTTGGTAGCGTATGGCCGAAAGGGTGGCTGTCTCGACAGGGGTGGGATCGGCCAGAAGGCGCAGGGTATCGTCGGAATGGGTCGCAAAGACCACGTCGTCATAAAACGCCCGCTCACCACCGAGCGCACGCACCAAAGCGCCGTTGGCCGTGCGGCGCACACCGGCAATCGGGGTTGACAGGCGCAGTTGGACCCCATGCCGCACAAGGTCTGCGCCGAGCCTGCGCACATATTCGACCGAGCCGCCCTGAACCGTGAACCACTGGTGGTTCTTGGCTACCCCCATCAGGCCATGGTTCTTAAAGAACCGGATCAGCGCCTCGGCGGGGAAATCCAGCATGCCTGCCGAGGGTGTCGACCAAATGGCCCCGGTGAAGGGCGCGATATAGTGATCGCGAAAGGCATCCGACATTCGCATCGTCGTCAGCAAGTCGCGCAGGGTCATGCCCGGGGTTAAGACGCGGTCGGCGTTGCGGTGAAAGCGCAAGATATCGGCGAGCATGCGCAGATAGCGCGGATTGACCAGATTGCGTCTTTGAGCAAAGAGTGTGTTGAGGTTGTGCAGCCCATATTCCAGCGCGCCACCTTGGATCGAGCAGGCAAAGCTCATATTGCTGGGGGCTATGGGGACATCGAGCGCCTCAAACAGGGCGGTCAGGCGGGGGTAGTTCACCTTGTTAAAAACGATAAAGCCCATGTCGACCGGCTGGTCGCCCCGCTTGCCGGCCATGACCGTCACGGCATGGCCGCCCAGTTGCGCACTGGCTTCGAACAGAACAACCTTGTGATCGGGGGCCAAAAGATGGGCGGCGGCCATGCCTGAGATTCCAGCCCCGATGACGGCGATGCGGCGCGCGGGGGCAGAGGAGGTTTCAAACGGCATACCGGCTTCCTTAAACTTTCGCAACAGATACGGCCCGCACAGGGCACTGGATCAGTATTTGGGCGTTTTGGGGGCGGTGATCCAGAGCCTTTGCTGCTGCGTAAGAGGATTTATGATGATGACATCCTCCTCTGTTGTATTTGCCGATGGACGCGCGTGGGTTCGCCCCTATGGTGCGGTCATGCCCGCGTTTGAGCGGACTCAGGGACCCAAGGGGGTGGCATTGACCGAGACAGACTGGTCAGCCGTGATGCTGGCCGTGCGCGACAGACGCGACAGGACGGCTTTTGCATCGCTGTTTACGCATTTCGCGCCAAGGCTGAAATCTTATCTGATGAAATCGGGGGCTTCGGCGCCAAAGGCGGAAGACTGCGTGCAAGACGTGATGGCCACAGTCTGGCACAAGGCCGCGCAGTTCGACCCCGAGCGCGCGGCTGTGTCCACCTGGGTCTATACGATTGCGCGCAACCGTATGATTGACATCCTGCGCCGCGAACGTCGCCCTGACCCTGAGGCGATGCCTTGGGATCAAGAGGCTGAACCGGATCAGGCCGATGTCTACGCCGCCGCCGAAGACAGCCGCCTGTTAAGCGCGGCCCTTGCGGACTTGCCCGAAAAGCAGCGCAGTTTGATTCAGCGCGCGTTCTACGGTGACTTGTCGCATTCAGAAATCGCTCTAGAAACTGGGTTGCCCTTGGGAACCATAAAATCGCGCATCCGGCTGGCCCTTGACCGGTTGCGCGCCAAATTGACGGAAAGCTGACGTGATGACGATGACCAATTCAATCCGCCACCATCTGAATGACGCCCTGCTGATGGGCTATGCCGCTGGCCATTTGAGCGAGGCTTTCGGTTTGGTCGTGGCGACCCATGTGAGCCTGTGTGACGAGTGCCGCGCGCGACTGGAAAGTTTTGAGGCCTTGGGCGGCGCTGTGATCGAGGCCGAGGACGAGGCGGCGGTCAGCCTTGACGCTTTGGCCCGCATGATGGCGCGGCTGGATGTGCCGGTTGTCTCGGCGCCAGCGCAGGTGCGCCGCAAGACAAGCCTGCCGTCGCCCGTGGCGGCCTATGTCGGCGGCGATCTGGAGGCGGTCAAGTGGCGGTCAATCGGCATGGGCGTGCGGCAGGCGATTTTGCCCACCGGACCGCAGGCCAGCGCCCGCCTTTTGCACATTCCCGCAGGCCAGGCCGTGCCTGACCATGGCCACAGTGGAACCGAACTTACGCTGGTGTTGCGGGGGGCGTTTAGCGATGCGACCGACCGGTTCGGGCCGGGCGATGTGGAAATCGCCGGAGAGGATTTGGCACATCAGCCCGTGGCCGAAGCGGGCGAGCCGTGCATTTGTCTGGCTGCGACCGATGCACCGTTGCGGTTTACAGGATTGATGCCGCGCATTTTGCAGCCGCTTTTTCGCATCTAGGCCGCACCGCGCCAGCAGCGGGGGCCAGCCCCCGCGCCCCCCGGAGTATTTGCGCCAAGATGAAAGGCAAAGGGCTGACGGGGTGTTACAGAACCACGATGCCGCTGTGTTTGGCCTTAAATTCCGGCTCGACATGAATGGTGACAACGCAGCCTTCGACCACTTTCTTCAAGCCAGCCTCGACCCGGTCGCACAGGTCATGGGCTTGTGAGACGGTGAGCAGCCCCGGAACCACCAAGTGAAATTCGATAAAGGTGGCAGCCCCAGCGGTGCGGGTGCGCAGGTCATGCGCCTCGACCGCGCCGACGGCTTCGGTGGCGATGATGCGGCGCACTTCGGTCAGGACATCATCTGACAGGGATTCATCCAGCAGGCCGGACAGGCTGTCATGAATGACCCGCCAGCCCGACCACAGGATATTGACCGCAACGAAAGCCGCAAGTGCCGGATCAAGCCAGTACCATCCCGTCTCGATTGCCAAAAGCACGCCCAGCGTCACCACAACCGACGAGACGACATCCAGATACAAATGCTTGCCATCCGCCACCAGCGCCGGAGAGCGCGCGCGGCGGCCATTGTGGATCAAGACCCAGGCCCAAACCGCGTTCAAGATCGACGCCAGCGCGTTGATCAAAAGCCCCTGCAACGGCGCATGCAGCACCTGCGGGTTGGTCCACCCGCCCCAAGCCTGATGCAGAATGGCCAAGGCGGCCACGATCACCATAACGCCTTCCAGAATGGCCGAGAACAGTTCCGCCTTGTGGTGGCCATAGGGATGGTTGGCATCGGCGGGCAAAGCCGCGACCCTGATCGCCACCAGGGCGGCAATGGCTGTCACCACATTGACCGTATTTTCCAGCGCATCTGACAGCAAGGCGACCGAGCCCGTCATGGCCCAGGCCAGCAGTTTCAGACCCAGCACCGCAAGGCCCAGCACGATACTGCCGATCCCGAGTTTGACGACTTTGGTCATGGATGGCCTTTGGACACGAGGGCGCGGGGACTGCCCCATAGCAACCTCTGCCCTTTGGGGCAAGCGCCATGGCCACCGCCACACCCGCCCGATATTGCTCGATCTTTACTTTCCGCTTGAAACGCGCCGCATTCCGGCGCATATCGCGCCCCAACCTGCAATCCATTCGGACGCGGGTTAACCCTATTTGGAGAGACCATGGCCAAGGAAGAGCTTTTAGAATTCCCCGGTGTCGTGAAAGAACTCTTGCCCAATGCGACATTCAAGGTTGAGCTCGAAAATGGCCATGAATTGATCGCAGTGATGGCAGGCAAGATGCGCAAAAACCGCATCCGTGTTCTGGCAGGCGACAAGGTGCAGGTGGAAATGACCCCCTACGACCTGTCAAAAGGCCGCATCAACTATCGTTTCAAGTGACAGCGTGCTGACCGGTGTGCGGGCCGCAGCGCAAGGCTGGGCGCGATGAGGCTGATCTTAGGGTCAGCCAGCCCGCGCCGCAAAGAGCTGTTGGCGCAACTGGGTGTTGTGCCCGATGCCATCACCCCCCCTGACATCAATGAAGACCCCAAGAAGGGCGAACTGCCCCTGCCCTATTGCACGCGCATCGCGCGCGAAAAGGTGCTGGCCGTTGCCGCCGGTGCGGATGATCTGGTGCTGTGCGCCGACACCACGGTCGCCTTGGGCCGCCGCATCTTGGGCAAGCCTGCCGATGCAGGGCAAGCGGCCGCGTTTCTAACGGCCTTGGGCGGGCGGCGGCATCAGGTGATCACGGCCGTGGCTTTGCGGCTGGGTGACCGCGTTTGGGAACGCCAAAGCACCTCGGCTGTGAAGATGAAGCGCCTGTCAGATGCCGAGTTGAACGCCTATCTGGCGGACGGCGAGTGGCAGGGCAAGGCGGGGGCTTACGCGATACAGGGCGCGGCTGGCGCGTTTATCCCTTGGATTTCAGGCAGTTTCACCGGCATCGTCGGCCTGCCTTTGGCCGAAACCGCGGCGCTGTTGCAGGCCGCAGGCTATCCGCTGTGGAGGGTTGCATGAAAGGTCGCGTCATCGCTTTGGACGAGATAGCGGGCCGTAAGGCCGCCGCACTGATCGTGGACGGCGTGCTGCAAGAGGTGCTGATCGACCCTGCCGATGACACGCCCCTAACCGGTGCCATCTACCGCGCTGTCGGTGACAGACCCATGAAGGGCATGGGGGGCATGTTTGTCAAACTCCCCGGCGGCGAGACGGGCTTTTTGCGCCAGACCGACGGGATCGCGCCGGGCCAGCGCCTGCTGGTGCAGGTGACAGGCCCCGCCGAACCGGGCAAGGCGCTGCCGGTGACGACTCGACTGCTGTTTAAAGGCAAGATGGCGATTGTCACACCGGGGGCACCGGGCCTGAACATCTCGCGCCGGATCAAGGACGAGGCGGCGCGCGACGATTTGCAACGCTTGGCCGAAGCGGCCATGGCGGGGGCTGATGCGCAATGGGGGCTGATCGTACGATCAGCCGCCGAGGTGGCCGAGGCCGACGAGATCACCGCCGAAATCGGTGAACTGCGCACGATTTGCGCTGCCATGATGGGCGACCTCGACGGTGGCCCGGAATTGCTGCTGGAAGGGGCGAGCGCCCAAGACACCGCCTGGCGCGATTGGAGCGACCCGGAACCCGACGAGATCGCCGAAGGCAGCTTTGCCGACCTTGGCGTGCTAGAGATGATCGACGCCCTGCGCGGCCCAAGGGTCGATTTCGACAACGGCGGCCATATGATGGTGGAACCCACCCGTGCGCTGGTGGCGGTGGATGTGAACACGGGGCCTGACACCTCTCCAGCCGCCAGCCTAAAGACGAACATCGCCGCCGCCCGCGACCTACCCCGCCAGCTGCGGCTGCGCGGCTTGGGCGGTCAGGTGGTGGTCGATTTCGCCCCGATGCCGAAAAAAGACCGCGCCATTCTGGATCAGGTGATCAAAGCCGCGTTCAAAGCCGAAGGCGGCGAGACGAACCTTGCCGGCTGGACCGTGCTGGGCCTGTACGAGATGACCCGCAAACGCGACCGACTGCCCTTGGCGAGCCTTCTTCCATGACCTGCCCGATCTGCGCCAAAGACAGCACCGACCGCTACCGGCCCTTCTGTTCACGCCGGTGCTCGGACGTGGATCTGGGGCGCTGGCTGACCGGGTCTTATGTGGTGCCAGGGCCTGATGGCGCAGAGAAGCCGTCGTCTGACACCGACCCAGAAAACCCGCCTCGCCCGCAATAGCGCACCCCAGTTCACTTTTCTTGCAAACCCCTCTGGACAGCCCCGATCCCCTGACGTATCAACCGCACACCCCAAGGTGGCCATCTGGCGCTTTGCTAAGGGCCCAGATAGCTCAGTCGGTAGAGCAGCGGATTGAAAATCCGCGTGTCGCTGGTTCGATTCCGGCTCTGGGCACCACCTAAATCACTGAAATTGCTAAACTATGCGGAAATGCTCAGTGTAATAGCTGCGTTTGCCGCTTGCCGCGGAGTGCCACGGTGCGAATATGATTCCTGTATGGTAAAACCATGCCGAACTGTGCGTGCAGACACAGATTTGGAACAGATTTTGCGCTGGTGGGTATGTGGTGGGGTATCTCATCGCGATGTAGGCTGCTGAATGCGCTCGCCAACAGATTTCCAACAACTTCAGTATCTGAAGATGTTTGGGTCGTAACGAAACCCGTCATCTGTGTGTGATTGGATGCCGGCTGCGAATGTCGTGTCGAAACGACAATCCATGGTTGCTTGGGAGTTTCGTCAGTGACCTGACTGTGGACTTCGTTCGTAGTGGCCGCCACAATCACGTCTATGTCACGACGATGCAGTCACTGCGTGGCCTTCAACAGATCACCAATAACTTCAGTATCTGAAGATGTTTGGGCCGCAGGTACAACATGATGATCTATGCGCCGCCAACAGGCCCGATATCTCAACTGGAACATGGCAACTGTTACTTTGTGGCAAAAGCGTTGCAGCCCACAGATCGCCAACAACTTCAGATTCTGAAGATGTTTTGCCATAAATCCAAAAGATAATTTTGCGACCGCCCGATCGGAGGGACAAAGGAAAGCGTTAAGTTTGGTCGTTTGTAAAAAGCCAGCGATTTTTCACACTATTCACTTTTTTCGTGGTAGAGAGAGGGATCGCACTGAACTCAGCGCGAACTTTGGCGGGCAGATGGCCCGCCCTTAAGGTCAATCCACATGTTCGATCGGCGCAACGTCCCCTTGGGGATCGTTCTGATATTGTTGTCTTTTCATGCAGTAAATGCAGATATGGCGACAAATACCCTGTCGGTCAGCCTGACCGTCGTGCAAACTTGCACAGTTGACACCGGAACTTTAACTTTTCCGACTGGCACCTTTGGCACGTCGATACAAACGCCAGCTGCGACCATCACTGTCACATGCAACACGGGGTCGACGGCCCCAACGGTGACCATCGGCGTAGGAAGCAATGCCTTGGGCGCCGTCGTGCCGCGCCGCTTGAAACGTTCGGGCGCGTCGGAATACATAAACTACGCTTTGACCTCGGGGGCGACGGCGATCGTCACGGATACCGCCATGCCCTTAACGGATAATGGGAATGCGACGTATTCTGCAGCTATCTACGCCACTGCTACGGTTCCCGGTTCAGCCACGATCGGTGTCTATTCTGATTCTGTCGTGATGACTGTGACGTACACACAGTGATCCAGCCCAGAGTTGCCCTTAGTGTTGCCACAATCTGGCTTTCTGCTGCTTTGGCCCATGCGGGAGAGTTCACTGTAAGCCCCACCGCTCTTCAGTTGTCTGCAAACGACCGCGTCGCCACCTTGACCGTGATGTCCAGCGGCCCCGAAATAGGATCGGGTCAAGTTAGGGTGTTGCGATGGTATAACGCGGGCGGGCGCAATGATTTGGAACCCACCCGAGAGGTGACGGCCAGCCCGCCCTCGCTGCATTTAGGGGCCAATCAAGAGGTGACCATTCGCCTTTTGCGTAAATCCAAGGGGCCTGTGCAGGGTTATGAGTGTTACCGTGTTTTGATCGACAAGTTTCCAGACACGACTGCAAATAGCCCTCAGGTGACCTTCACAATACGCCAATCCGTGCCGCTATGTTTTGGCACAAAACCCTGAAACCTAACGCCTCAACCTGGCACACCTTTGTGAGGCATGGGGGACGATGGGGGACGAGATGCGCTGTTTTCGGCTCTGCCAACTTGCCTTTGGGATCGTCCTTAGCTTGTCGATGGATGTCGCACCGCTTTTTGCTCAAACTCCCATGGATCTGCGAGAGAACGTCGAAGGCACAGGCGGGTTTGAAACACTCAATCTGTTGGTGATCTTGAATGGGCGCGATACGGGCATTGTGGCAGAGTTTCAACGTAACCTGGCGACAGGGGAACTTATGGCAACACCCGCTGATTTGGCCGCGCTGGGGCTGCAGGTGCCCTTCGGAATAAGCGCCGAAATCAGTTTAAATGCCCTGACCGGTTTGCATTCTGTCTATGACGCGGCAGACCAGACATTGCTGATTACGGCGCTGTCTATGCGTTTGCTGCCGCAAGATATCTCGTTGCGCCCCAGCAGACCCGTCCAGATGGCGCAACCTGGGTGGGGAGTGGTGCTCAACTATGACCTAACTGCAAATTTAGGCGACGATATCATCCGTGAAGGGTTAAAGCCCAAAGCCTTATACACGACGCTGGATCTACGGGCCGCGACACCGCTTGGGGTGTTCCATATGACGGCAAGCGCCGCCACCTTAGACGGCTTCGGCGATGTTCTTTGGCACCGTGAGGAAACGGCCTTCGTGCATGTGGCACAGAGCCAGATGCGCACCATTACATTTGGAGACTTTGCCTCGACGGGTCTGGACTGGACACGCCCCATGCGGATAAGCGGCCTTCAGATCCGGCGCGACTTTTCCAGTAACACCAGCTTTGTGACCGATCCGTCGTTGTCTTACTCTGGCGTGGCCGTGCTGGCATCAGCGGTCGATGTCTATATTGACGCGGTACATGCGTGGTCTGGACAGGTTCCTGTTGGCCCCTTTACGCTCAGCGATGTCCCCACCATCACACCCCAAGGCGAAGCGGTTTTTGTTCTGCACGATCCGACAGGAGCCGATCACATCAGCCGCGTTTCGTTTTTCAGCACCCAAAACCTGCTCCGCGCCGGAGTGTGGGATTATGCGCTTCAAGCGGGCTTCGCGCGGCAGGACTACGGCCAAGCCTCTTCTGACTACGGCAAGACGAAGATAGGCCTTGGCAGTGCTCGGTTTGGCCTGACGGATCGGTTGACCCTCAGCGCCCAGATTGAAGCAACTGCCGGTTTAACGATGGCAGGGGGCGGGGTTGATACGGTTCTTTTCAACAGGGCTGAAGTCAGTTTGTCTGCCGCGCAAAGCCATTCTGACGCAGGGCGAGGCCATTTGGTGGCTTTTGCTTTGCACACAAAAATCGGCGAATTTGACCTACGCGCCCGCGATAGGCGCAGCTTTGGCGCCTTTGAGGATTTGGCGACCTATCTGACGATGCAACAAGCGGACCTTGTTGGCGTTTTGCCAACCTATATGCCCGCCGAATTGGAACAGGCCCTGTCTCTTTCCCTGCCGATTGCTTCGATCAATGGCATGGCCGGACTTTCCTATCTGCATTCCCTAAGAGACACTGAGACTGCTACGATTGTATCGGCAACCTATGCACGCCCGTTTGGCAAAGGAACCCTTCGGATCAACGGGTTCTCCGACCTGTTGAATGCAAACAATTTTGGTGTTTCGCTAGGCATATCGCTCCCCTTAGGCAAAGGCACCTATGCCGGGGCGCAAGTGACGCAGACACCGCGTGGTATCGAGCCGCAGAGTTCCCTAGCACAACAAGCGGGATATGACGCTGGTGACACCGGATATCGGATCTCTGTATCTGGACAAGAGGGTGCCCTGAACAGTGCCGCGACCTTTACCCGTCAAGGCCGCTATGCGCGGTCTGATCTGACACTGCGCAGCCGTGGCGATACGATCTCGATCGCCGCCGCAGCCAGTGGATCACTTGTCCTCGCAGGCGGATCGGTTTTCATGGCAAAGCGCATCCAAGACGGATACGCGGTTGCAAACGTGGGTGCCAGCGGTGTGTCGGTCAGCGTGAACAACCGCCCCGCCGCCGTCACTGGATGGCGCGGTCGCGCTCTTTTGACGGACCTTCGATCCTATCAATCCAACCGAGTTTCTATCAATCCGCTAGACCTGCCCCCAAACATCTCGATCACGGCTTCAGCGATGGACGTGGTGCCTATGCGGGCATCAGGGATGGTTGTGTCTTTCGGCGGCAGCACGGGGTCTTCAGCTTTGGTCGTCTTGCGCGATGCTGACGGGGCCTTCTTACCCGTCGGGACGCCAATAACCTTGATTGAAACAGGTGCTAGCTTTCCGATGGGTTATGACGGAGAGGTCTGGATTGAAGGGCTGAGGGCAACAAACCATGTGATCGCGGTTGTAGCCACTGGTCAATGCAGCGCAAGTTTTGCTTTCGTGGCTGAACCCGCTTCGCAAGTTTATATTGACCATGTGATGTGCCAATGAGAGCGAGTGCCAACTCGTGTCGGGCGGTTCTTTTGCCTATTGCCGCAGTCGGCTTTGTGGTGTGCTTCTGGTATGGGCCAGTGCAAGCAGCTTTGGTCTGTTCGGCCACGGTAGATCCGCTGGTGCTGGGCCAAGTCTCGGTGCGCGATGGATATTCCAGCCCAACTTTTGGTGGCATTCATATCTCCTGTTCGGGCGGTATCGCGGGATCCAGCGTTCAGACCTGCCTGCGGATAGGGGCCGGCAGCGGCGGGGCGACGACAGGGCTTTCGCCAAGAACCCTGCGAGGAGCAGACGGTACTGTCTTAGACTATCAACTTACAAAGAATTCCGCCTATTCGGCAGGGGGGCGGCCTTTGGCTGCGCTTGAGGTCAGCGTTGAACTAGACAGTGCCGGAAGCGGGGCCGTCGCCCCATCGATCTATGCGCAGATTACTGCACTGGCGTCGTTGGCAAAGGTGGGCGCTTATCAATCCACCTTTTCGGGTACCGGTGATCTTGGGTTCAGCTTCGGCGAAACGGCATGCACCCAGACGGGAGAGATCGCAGGTTTCACAGTTAGCGCAAATGTGACCGCCAGTTGTTCCGTTGATGCGACTGCGATGGACTTCGGCATCGTGAATGGGCACGTCCGACGCCCACTTGATAGCAGCGCGCAGATTTTCGTATCTTGCACCAACGCAACCCCCTACACCGTAGGGCTAGATTACGGCACCAATGCCAGCGACGCCACCTCGACCGGTAGACGCATGACCAACGGTGTCAACACAGTGCACTATGGGCTTTTTCACAGCCCATCTCGCAGCGACAGCTGGGGGTTAACAAACGAAACCGCCTACATGGGTGTTGGCACGGGATCCAGCCAATCCTTAAACATCTACGGCCGCACCTTTGGCGACCAAGATTTGGCATCAGGGCATTATTCAGACAGCGTTGTAATCGTGATTACTTATTGACGGCTTAGGATTGTCATCAGCGATCAACTTACCAGCAATGGTTTGCCCCACCAAGCCCAAGCCACCCACGCCAAATATTTCCTATCCTCGTCAGTGATTTAGGTAGGAATAATCCGCTGCTGACCACACAATTGTAGATAACAGTTGTGAGGCAAACGATGACCGGCATGAAACTGCGCGATGGTGACATTACCCTGTACCATCGCCGCGATAGCAAAAACTGGCAGGCAGATATCAGGCTGCCCGATGGCGGCAGGCATACCCTGAGCCTGCGCACCGCCAACGAAAAGACCGCCAAAGACAAAGTGATCCAGATCTATGAGGACATGTACTTTCGCCACAAACATGGGCTGACAGCCGTGGTCATGCTGTTCAAAGACGCAGCCGATGCGTGGCTCAAGGAACTGCGGGCAGAAGTGCGGGCTGGTGCACGCAATGAACGCACGGTCATAGATTATGAACCCGTGGTGGAACGCTATCTCAAGCCCTACTTTGGCAACAAACCAATCGACACCATCAAAGCCAGTGACATCGCCCAGTATCGCAGCTGGCGGCGGGATTATTGGGTCACGGGGCCTGGATCCAAGGAAACGGAATACGATTACGAACGCAATGGGCGGGTGATCAAACGCAAGATGGCGCACAAAGCCCGGGCCCCCAGCCCGCAGACCATCAACGGTGAAAATGTCCCGCTGCGTGGTATCCTCAAATTTGCCTGCAGCAGAGAATGGATGAAGGCTGGATCAATTCCTGAGGTGGCCAACGTCAAGCTGACCAAGCGGGAAACACGTGAGCGGGCCTATCCGCATTTCGAACGGCATGAATATGTGGCACTGCGGCACTTCATGACTGGCTGGGTCAAGGCTGAAGGCATTGGCACCAAGGAACGTTGGCGGCGCGAGGCCATACAGGATTATTTGCTGATCATGTTCAACAGTGGCCTGCGCGAACATGAACTGTTCAAGCGGGATGAGAAAACCAAGGTCATGCGCGGCCTACGCTGGAAAGATGTGGCCTTCTTTCAATCCAAGGCTGGGGTGGACATGGTGGAACTTTATGTGGAGGGCAAGACTGGCTGCCGTTACATGGTACCACTTCGTGCCGTGCGCTATGTCTTAGAACGCCGCAAACTGCGCTGCCCCGATGCAGGGCCGGAAGATTTTGTCATGGCCCTGCCCGATGGTGTGATGTTCAACACCTTCGACAGTGGTGTGGCGGGTGTGCTGAACTTGGCAGGGCTGCGCAAGGATCCCCGGTCTGGCCGCAATCGTGGCATCTACAGCTGCCGCCACAGCTATGCCACCAGGCAGGTGCAGGACGAGCGCAATGCACAGGAACTGGCCGACAACATGGGTACTAGCCTGGCCATGCTTCAGCGCAGTTACTTCCACTTTGATGCGCGGGCAGCGGCGGACAGGTTGTCGGGTGAAACCAAATCCGAGCGGTCCACAGCTGAAAAAGCTTTGCCGCGTAAAAAATAGATGCCATCTTCTCTTGGTAACCGTTTGGACGAGAAAAACCGTTTCTAAGAGAGCAAGAGCATGAGCAAAAAAACTGAAACCAGAATGGACATTGGAATCTTCCGTGAGGCTTTTCGGTCCGTAATTGAAGAAAATGTTGAGATCACAGAAGAAACGGAGATAGATAAAAAGCTCCGGGCCGCACATAAATGCTCAATTCATCATCGTATTCAAATTGAGGCTAGTAAATTGTGTGGATGCTTTAGCTGCATCAGCACTTTCGTACCGCTGAAGATTGAAGAATGGACAGACACTGCGGACACAGCCATTTGTCCAATGTGTGGCATGGACGCCGTTATTGGTGACGCATCGGGATTTCCAATAACCAAGGAATTCCTGTCCAAAATGTGTAAAGCGTGGTTTGGCTTCTTGCCTAAGTAGGGCACAGAAATCACCAAGCCAACCATTATCTTGCGTTAAGCTGAAAGTCCAAATTGCCTTTGGTAGTTAAAGTCCACGCCGAAGTGATCGATCATAAGCCGCGTGGATTACATGTGCCTGTTTTGCATGGCTTGTGCAAAGGTACCTTGGATCTGGCCTGATGCCAACACGCCCAAGGTCCAAGCGGTCTGCATCCCAGCAAGCCTGCACAGTGAGGTCCGCTCGTGTGAAGCCATCGGAATGCAGCAAGCAGGCGTGGCACAGCAATTCTAGCTCTGGGGTTCCCAAGCTGAACCAAGCACCCTGCAAGGCTCGCACATATTCTGCGGCACGGCGGCCATGATCGGGATCATAGTCCTCATTTTCGCGCTTGCTATCGTGGATGACGGCAAACAGTTCTACAACACGGAGATTAGCACCGGTAGCCGATGCCACCTCTCGACCATTCTTAAGCACGCGAAGCCAGTGATCTTTGCCGTGAAAGCCATGGTGGCCAAGACTATGCGAGCTCACCAGGTGATCAAAGAAGGCTTGGGTGACGGTTTCAGAGGGTTCAAAGATCATTGGGGCCTCCTACTGGCATGATTGCTGCTTGAAACAGATTTCGTGTTAGAACTTCTATCGTTGAGTGTCTAGCAAACTTCGGGCCATTGATGTTATACGTGCTATCAGAACCGTTGGAGGCCAAAATGAGCGCCATAAACCTCGAATACAAACCAAAGACATATTTTGGACCGCAATCTCTGGTGCGACATCTAATTGAACAAGTTAAAGGCGCAGTTGTTCGTGAAAAATTGGAACTGTTATTAAGCGAAGGCCGTAACCGCGAACTTGAGACACTCCTTGACAGTGAGGGTATATCAACGGCCTCAATCAAATCGCTTGGATCGGTGCATCCTATGTTTATGGGAGGCAACTATCTACCCGATATGGACGATGGTGAGGTCGAAGTCGCTAGGATTGAAATTTCGTCAACTACCTATGATGTAACTTGCTTATTTGCCAAAATGGAAAATGGAAAAATCAGTTATAGAATAGTTGACGAATATGATGGCGACACTCTGAGTTGGCCAAGGCAGACAACCACTGATGATCCCATGACACTGAAAGAAATGACGGATTTTTTTCTTCAAGCATGGCCATTAATGGATGTCCTTGAAATGAATTTCGAGGGAGATCTTGAACCATCCTTAGACTTTTTTATAGCTAAATCTAAGTTTTACCCTGACTTTGACGCCCTTTGTCGTGAGCGAGTAACTGACGCCTTCCCTGAACCTGAAATAGTCGATGAGGACGAGCTTTAATGCGAACCTGTCACCAGCAGCGGTGGCAGCCAAACCAGAGAATTCTATTCATGGATTGGCACAATCCGGCCATAAATTGGTCCTTCACCTGCGAGGTATTCTACAATGCCAACGCCAAGCTGCTTATGTTCAATAAGGATTTGATAAGCTAATTTTCGAAGTTTTTCAGTGTCGGCGGTCGCAATCTGGATCACCATGGTCTCCTCTGCAGACCCACGAAAATATCCCAAGGCGTTAAGGACAGTAAAAGACGGAAAGCTATTTGCTGCGATAGCAATTATGAACTCTCGTTCGTCATTTGAAATTTTGCTTCCAGGTCCAGAGCCAATGTACAGAGACTGCAATGGTGCAATCGGCTCATAACCATATGAAAATTTATCATTCATCTCATTGCTCCCCAGAGAAGATTAATCTTTGTACCCAAATCGCAGTAGCGCAAGTGGTCAAGGATGCCTCGGCTGACTGTTTCAGAGGGTTCAAAGACCATTTGGACCTCCGGTTGATGTCAGTGATGCTAGAAACAAATCTTGAGCGAGGGCATCGATCTTTGGGCGGTGAACCAACTGGGCCAGCCATTCGTCAGGGATTGCGCCATAGCCGTATCGCGCCCCTGCCAGTTGTCCAGTCACTGCACCAACGCTGTCGGCATCATCGCCAAGATTGACAGCTTTGAGGAGAGCATCTGTAAAGCATGAAGTTGTGTCCACAGCCCACAGCGCAGCCTCCATCGTGTGCACTACATAGCCGGAAGACTTGATGCTGTCGCGGCTTTTTGCGGTCCAATCTGCCCCATAGAGGATTTGCACTTCATCGGGCCATGCGGGATTAGGTTCTGGGCGGATCGCATCTTGCCAATTTGCGCAGCTGATTAGGGCAGACAGGGTGGCTGCAAGGAATTCGCAGCATCCAGCCGAGATTGCTGAGTAATGGGTGATGCGGCTCTGCAAGTCTGCTGTTCTGCGAGCCTCGTGAGGATTGTTCCAATGCCTCAGGGCGATAGGGGCCAGTCGCATCGCAGCGCCACTGCCGTCCGATTTCTGCCGCGTTTCTGGTGCGAGCAAAGCGCCAGTACGATGGAAGTTTCCTAAAACGCGAAGTGTATTTTGCCCAATGCCCACGCATACGCCTGTGCTGGTATTCTCGCCATCAGCCGCCCACCGACAAAAGCGGTCCAACAGATCTTTCGCATTGATGGCAGGATCAAAGAGGAGGCTTTCGCCAAGGCACAGCGCCATAGCCGTATCATCCGTCCAGGCCCCTGCTGGCAGTTTGAAGTATCCGCCGGAACGCATTCCAGAAACGGGCTCAAAGCTATCCCTGCGGGAGAATTCCACAGGTGCGCCCAGCGCATCGCCCACTGCCAATCCCAGCATTGAACCGATGGCACGGCTCTGCGTCGCGGGATACTCGGTCATCATGCACTCAGCTTCCTGCTCGGATATGAAGGGGATAGGTTCAGTAGTGGATCGGCATCGTCTTTAACGCGGAAATCAATCGCAGCCATTTTGGATCATCTCCCGGGGTTCCAACAACGTCGCGCCGAATTTCGATCATCACAGCTTGCGTTGCCCCTGCATCAATCACGCCACTGTAGGGACTATTGTGGCCAACGTCATACCCAGCAGCGGAAAAATGATCTGTCAACGCAACACTCCATTCGACTGAGCTTAGCCCATCGGTAAAGCCAATATCGATTTCAGGACGAGCACCGCCAGCATGGCGCTCAATGGGCCAAGGCTCTTTGGGGTAAGTGTGCAAGTCAATTAGCGTGGCACCTTGAGCAACTTTCCGCAGCCGCCACCAATGCGGGGCATAATAAGCTGCCAGTAATTCAGCCCTGCGGCTTTGCGGCAAATCTTTGCGGATCCGAACCCGCCGATGATCGTGTGTGTAGATTGCACCACGCCCAACTTGGGCCATCTCTTCTTTCAGATCGTCATCGTAGCGTTCGACATCCACGACAATGCGCGAAACGGCGGCCTCTACAATATCTGCACCCGGCCAAGCCTGCTGCGCCATCAGATCTGTATAAAGGTCGGCAGATGCAAAAGCTTCGTCCTCAACCTGCAGACGCTCTATCAAGAACTCAGGCCAAACGTCTTCCGGGATGTGCGTTGACGCATGGGGCACATGAACGACCAATTTTCGCATATGCGACCAACCTTACACCGACGGACTGGCAGAGGGAGGTGACCCAACAAGTGCCCATTTGCGCCACCGTTTTTCCTCGCGCCAATAGAAGTTGGCCTCTTCCATTGCTTCATTGGGGCCAGGAATCGATCTGAGAGCCCTGACTGCCTCAATGCCGAGCATGTTGGCGATCATCCAACCAAATTCCAGACGCTCAGTTGCAACCGTGGGATCCTTGCAAAGCCTCTCCCAGAATTCCGTCCTCTCCACGCCGCCTACCATGCTCCAAGTCACCAAAACACCGTCCAAGCTTTGCTCTGTTTTGTAACTTCCGACCTTTGAGTTTTCCCAATGCCCGCCAGCAGGGAGTTCGGGCGGTTTGAAACGCTTAACTTTGGCTCTTAGCTTGGGCAGTTCGGTCTCTGTGGGCAATGCCAAGATTATCTGTTCTGCAGTTTGATAAGCTGATGCGTCAGTCATTCGATTTTGCTCATTTTGCTAGGTTATCTTGGCAAAGCGAAATGCAGTATTGCGTGATCCATACCTCGGCGATCATGCGCCCGTCATGGATAGGCGGCTCCGCAGTATAATGAGTCTACCCGCCATCCCGCGTCGTTTCCAGCTTTAAGCATTGCCGCGAAAATCATGGGACCTGGTTTCTCCATTCTTGGGATGCCAAGCAAGTTCGCTCGCAGCACGTCCTGTCGTGTCAAACCGACAAACCACGATCATCCGGGCGAAGCCAACACTTTGGCGTTTCTTGTTCACACCGCCGACGCAGCTGCCCTAGCCAAGCAAGCTGGCTCATAAAATGCACATTATGTGAGCCAGACACTTAACCCACTGACATCATTAAAGAGTTATGCGGGAAATACCCGGTTGCTCTGCGCTGGTTCAGAAAACATGCTGTTAAACAACTTTTCTTGCACCAAGAGGCAATCAGATGAAACAAGCACCGGTCCTCACCGAACGTGACGTCAAACGCATCCTACAACACGGCAAGCACACGGCCTTCCCTGACCGGAATCGCTGTGCCTTCATGCTGGGCTATCTGGCGGGGATGCGCATCGGAGAAATTGCTGCCCTCAAGGTCGGAGACGTGATTACTGCCGAAGGCAAGGTGAGAACAGCCATTCAACTGACAGCCCTGCAGACCAAAGGCAACGAGGCCAGGACGGTGTTGCTTAACGATCAACTGCAGGCAGAGCTTGGCAGCTACCTCGACAGGTTGTCTGGCAAATCTGGCGACGCGGCTTCGCCGCTGATCACCAGCAAATCAGGCAAACGGTTCTCCGCCAATGGTCTTTGCCAGGTCATGCTCAAACTTTACGACGCCGCTGGTTTAGACAGAGCCACCTCCCACAGCACCCGGCGGACCTTTATCACCACGCTGGCCTTCAAAGGCGTCAACGTTCGGGTACTCGCGGCCCTGGCTGGCCACAAATCGATTTCGACAACTCAAAAATATATCGAAATCAACGACAACGTGCTGCGAGCTGCAGTGGAGTTGATGTAACATCTTCAGATCCTGAAGATGTTTGGCATAAAGGCCCCGATGTCCGGGCTTTACTCGCCAGGACAGCTTGCCGTATCCATCTGATCCAGCTGCCACCCTACTGCCCCCATCTCAATCCGATTGAGCGGCTTTGGGCTGTCTTGCATCAATACGTCACCCACAATCGATCCTACCCAAGTCAAAAGCAGTTCGCCAACGCCATCCTTGCATTCATGCGTGAAACCATCCCGCAGGAATGGACGAAATTCCGCGACAAGGTCTCAGACAACTTCCGCGTCATAAACCACGAAAACTTTCGTGTTTTGAAATAGGAGCGGTATAATGAACAAATGCATCGCGTTTATTCCGCACTTGGTTCGCTCTTTTTCTCTCAGGCAATTCGCGAAAGTCCCACCTTAACACGGCGCAAAGGGATTGAGCTTTCGATTGAGGCAACTCCTGGCAGTTTCGTGAACTTGCCCACAAGAAAACGCTCGAATTCAGCAAGGCCATTGGTTGCGATGCGCAGCAAGTAATCACGGTTGCCCGTCATCAGCCAACAATCCACAACTTCGGGAAAAAGCTGAATTGCCGCCTCGAATTTCACGAGGGCCTCGTCGATCTGCTTGTCAAGTTTGACCGAAACGAACACCGAAAACCCATATCCAAGGGCCACTTCATCGATCTGAGCGGCATATCCCGTGATGATGCCCGCCTCTTCCAGCAAGCGGACTCGGCGCGCTACGGGAGTTGGGCTAAGGCCTACGCTTTCACTCACCTCATTGAGTGTGGCGCGACCGTTTCTTTGAAGCATCTGCAAGATCGACCTATCAAGCTGATCAATGTTGGTCGTTTTCATCAAAAATACTCGCTTATTTAGCTGCTACCTTCACAATACACGGATTCTTTGGCTCAAAAAGGTGAAAAATTGCCCAGGATTCGCTGTAGCTTTGTTTAAAGAACAAACGGGTGAAAAGACAATGCACACCTCTGACGCGCGGCACCTTAAGACCATAGAGCAGCGCCTGTTGTGGCTGTCGCACTGGATGATCCACCATGCCAACCACATCAGGCCCAAGGTCGACGGCATCAAGGTTGGCGGTCATCAGGCATCGTCGGCCTCAATGGTCTCTATCATGACGGCGCTCTATTTCACGGCCCTGCGACCGGTGGACAGGGTGGCCGTCAAGCCGCATGCTTCGCCGGTATTTCATGCCATGCAGTATCTTATGGGCAATCAAACCCGCGAGAAGTTAGAGAACTTTCGCGGTTTTGGTGGCGCGCAGAGTTATCCAAGCCGCACAAAGGATACAGATGACGTCGATTTTTCTACGGGCTCGGTCGGGCTCGGGGTTGCAATCACTTCCTTTGCGTCCCTGATCCAAGACTATGTTCAGTCAAAGCAATGGGGGGACGACCTGCCGATGGGGCGGATGGTGGCTCTTGTGGGCGATGCGGAACTTGACGAAGGAAATGTCTATGAGGCGCTTCAGGAGGGGTGGAAGAACGGCTTGCGCAACTGTTGGTGGATTGTTGATTACAACCGCCAATCCCTTGACGGCGTGGTGCACGAGGGCTTGTGGGCCCGCGTTGAACGCATTTTCGAGGCCTTTGGCTGGGACGTCGTGCGTGTAAAATATGGCCGCTTGCAACGTGAGGCTTTTGAGGAAGCGGGCGGCGGCGCATTGCGCAAATGGATCGGCGACTGCCCAAATCAGCTTTACGCCGCGCTGACGTTCAAGGGCGGTGCTGTCTGGCGCGAGCGTTTGATGAATGACCTTGGGGATCAAGGCCCCGTCTCGGCTCTTCTCGCGCGACGCAACGATACGGAACTGGCGGAGTTGATGGAAAACCTTGGCGGCAATTGCGTGACAACAATGGCCGAGGTTTTTGCCGCGATAGACCATGAAAGGCCGGTGTGCTTCCTAGCCTACACAATCAAAGGGTGGGGAACGCCAATCGCTGGACACAAGGACAACCATGGCGGGTTGATGACAAAGGCGCAGATGGCCGAATGGCAAACGCACATGCAGGTTCCCGTAGGTCAGGAATGGGCCCCCCTCGCTGGTGTTACAGACGACGTGGCTCTTCGGGAATTTCTTGCAAGGGTTGCCTTCTTCAAAGGTGCGGGGCGGCGCTTGGCCGATAACGTCCTGACCGTGCCTGAGATTGGTTATACGTCAGATCGGGAGGTCTCGACCCAGATGGCTTTCGGCAAGATCCTTGATGATTTGGCCAAGGGCGACAGTCCACTGGCCGCGCGGATCGTGACCACCTCACCGGATGTGACCGGCACAACCAATCTGGGCCCTTGGGTCAACCGCCGCAAACTCTTTGCGCGCGCGGCACGGGCCGACACGTTCATGGATGAAAAAATCCCCTCGACTGCGAAGTGGGAGTTTACGCCGACAGGACAGCATATCGAACTTGGAATCGCTGAGATGAACTTGTTTCTGCTGCTTGGGGCCGCCGGTCTGTCACATTCGCTGTTTGGCAAGCGGCTTATCCCGATCGGCACTGTCTATGACCCATTCGTGGCACGGGGTCTCGATGCACCGAACTACGCCTGTTACCAGGACGCGAGGTTCATGATCATCGGCACGCCATCTGGCATAACCTTGGCGCCCGAAGGGGGGGCACATCAATCCATTGGCTCTCCCCTTATCGGG
>JBAXLX010000010.1:0-26211 GCA_037134595.1 Pseudomonadota bacterium | reverse complement strand
CCTGAAGCTCTTGCTCCCTAATAATCTGTCCAGCTATCTTAGAAGCCTCCTCTATAATCAACTCTATTAGTTTATTAGGGTACAATACGTTGTAACTAGAAACAGTAAAATCAATATCAGTACCTTCTGCTACCAGTGGATTTTTATAGTAAGTAAAGAAGTAGTTGGTTATATTGGCACTAGGCTCAACCGTCATCTTTAAAGTCCCAGCATCGTTAATAGTTTTATACTTAGGATACCTAGCTGTACCAGTAGAGTATATAGACCCAATCTCGTTAGACTTCGTTGGCGTACATGGTCTGAATCCTTTACCATAATTAACAAGTAAACTACCTAGCTTCTTGTATTGAATTGTAGACAAGGTTATAGGCAAACTCGTGCCAGTTAACTCTCTCCTTAGTGGCGTTAACTCGTCATCGACCTTATCTGTAGATCCTTCAAAGTTTAATTTAGACTCAATGATATTATTCAGAGCCTTTTGGAATATATATGTAAGGCGTGTGTTGTCCCAGTAGCCGGTGTAATACTCGTCTATGTAGGTCCAAAACTTTTCCTTTATTTGTGTTGTAGTGTAAGACATCTATAACAAAGATAATAAAAAAGCTCGTGTTTTCAAAATAACACGAGCTTTATCTAAAGTTAAGTCAATCTGTTCTTCTTTATTTCTGCGGCATACATCTCTTCCCAAACCTTTTCGGCTAATGCCCCGTACTTCAATTTGTATGAAGCTAGGTACATCTCCTTCCTCTGTTCTAGGTCGGCTAATGATTGAGCCCTACCAATGTTTTTACGCACGGAAGCCCTCAACTTGGTAAGTATGTCATCAGGACTTTTCTTCATCATCATGGCAGTACTTAGCTTTGAGGGCTTCTCAGGTATAACTACCAGATCAGTGTCTGGTATAAAGTTTACGGCTTCGCTTTTGTATCGCTTGGCGAGGTCTTCTTGACTACTTTTTTTTTAGCATACTTCTCTTGAAGGTAAGCATACTCTTGAGGTTTACCTTTAAAGTAAGCCTTTAATTCGTCAAAACCTTTGGCAATAACATTACCATTCATAAAGAACAATCCATCATCACTAGTGATATCTGGTACAATTCCGTTTACTTGAGTGGTAGCTTTCTTTAATACATACGTCAACTCTCTGTCTGCTGAGTTAAAGTAACTCAAAAACAAGTTAGGGTCCATCTGAGCTTGTCCGATCAGCATAGCGCAAATACTATCAGGTGTTTTAACCTCTAGCATTGAACCGAAGCCTAAACCATAAACGTACTCCATGAACTCTTCGTTGTCGTTCTTAAATGAATCTGTGATGATTGTGACTGCCTTGGTGGTATTCTCAGCCTTTAAAATAGACTGCTGTGCAATTCCTTGCTCGTCAATAATAGCGAACAATGCTGTGCGGCAATTAGTGTTGTTTTCTTTGCCTGAAGCGTCTCTCCAAGAAACATCTGGGTGCTGCTTTAAGTACTTCTCAAGTCCCAATAACTTCTTATTGTTTCTTGCTTGAGCCTCGTTGGCAAAGTTTCCGTCTTTGTTGTTGTCGTAAACAGTGAAACGATCAAACCATTGAAACCCTCTATCGCCATCCAACTTACGTTTTTGTGACAATGAGTAATAGAAAAGGTTGTCCTTCTCTGTTTTTTGCCTGCGTTGAATTTCACCTTCGTCATCTATAAAGAAGACTTGGTTGTATTCAAAGTCAAAAGCAACTGGACTTATTTGTTGTAGTCCAGAATTTAAGTTATTGGATAATACCTCAATAACCCTCCCTTTATTTTCTGTCATATCTAGTTAAAAAATATTTATGCAAATATAGTGAATTACACTGTAAAAACAAAGCCCGACTAGTTTTATTAGCCGGGCTTGTTGTTATTAGTTGTATTCTAAAAAGAATCTAAATTGATATGCACTATTTAGTGTTACTCTAGGAATTAAAAGTACCGTGACATATTGAGTAAACCATTTTTCGTAAATAACACCTTCAATAGTTTCGTCACCACAATAAAAATCACCAGCTACAGTAGGTTTAGAAGTCAATGTTATAGCTCCACCTCCACTAGGAAAGGTTACTGTTGGAATTGGAGCCGATAAAGAAATAGCAGCCTCTGCATAATAAGTAGCCGGATCTCCAATATTCGCAGATACAGGTGTTGTTATGGCTGATCCGCCAACTGCCGTCCACGATGTTATTTCAGATAATATGTAATTATCATTGTACTGGCAAGTCGCAAAAAAATCTCCAGAAGATTTATTGTAATAAGAAAATCCTCCAGATAAAACTAACCTAGCTGTTATACCTGAACCTAAAGAAGTTTGATTTGTATATACTTTAAACTTTGTTATATTATTCCAAGGGGTTGAAGGTTTAAAAATATATTGAGTTCCAGTGCCAATAGAAGGAGTATAAGATAAAAACTGAGATAAATTTTTGCCATTAGTATATACAAGAGAAGAATTTGCAGTACTAGAAGTTCCAACTCTTACCGAAGATGATGCTGTTATTACATTTGAAGATCCAGGTGCTAAAACAGATATGTTATTAGAATCATATTGATTAGTCGCAGGCGGTGTCCAAGACCAAGCTCCAGGCAGTGGATTCTCATAACAAAAGAAGGTGTAAGCTTTTCCATCTGACGGTACAAGTGCACTTCCATTAACCACTCCATTAATTGATCCACCTGTTACGCTTGGATATACTACGATAGGAAAGCCACTATTATTAACTATCACAGTGCTACGACCCTTCATTGGAGGGTTTGGTAGTCTACATGCATAGTTTGTAGCACTAGCAGTCGTAATTACATTGTAACCAAAACCTAAGTAAGTATTGGTTGTAGCGGCTGTAGTACCAGTTAAAGAAATATTATCGTTTATTGGTTGTTGGTAAAGGGTCTGCACTGCATTTGCTAATGCTGCGACTTTTGATGGTGTCAATGGTTCAAAGTCAGACATGCTTTGAAAGTATGGTACGTTGCTCATAATTTTGTTTTAATCAAAGATACGGAAAAGTTTTTAAATAACAAAGCCCCGGCATAATACCGAGGCTAAGTAAGCGATATGAAAGAAAGGAAACTAAGGGGCGATTAGAAAGTTGTGCCTAAAACTGTAGCTAAAGTTGCATCAAATCCACCAGTACCAGTTCCGTTTGAAGATCTCCAAACATTAGCATCTGTAGATTTTACATAGATAACATACTTTTGCATAATAGCATCAGGTCTAGCACCATTACCAGAGTTTAATCTATCTAGTGCGTCAATCTCGTACACTACATATTTAAACGCAGGAGTCAAAATTACACCTGGCAAAGAAGCGTAAGCGTAAGTATTCTTAAGTGCTAAACCAGTGTTATCCATTAAAAATAAACAATTTGCAAAAGTTGGAGTAGCTGAAAGTAATTGTACGTTAGGACCAGGTACAACCTGTCCTACAGTATCGCTAGTGTTACCACTAACATAACCTGTTAAAGCTACAGTACCTGCGTTATTTGCAGCATAAAAAGCAGAACCTACTGGGAATTGAGCAGTAAGAGCAGTACCTACACCAGTAGCAACACCACCAGCAGCAGTAGCAGCAGCAATATTAAAACCTGTACCAGCAGTATTATTAGTACCATTAAGTAAATTAGGAGTTGCATTTACAACCGGCAACACTGTGCTATTGCTTGATACAACACTAATGTTTGGAGTTCCAGACTTAGCAGTAATTGTGATCGTTGAAGTTCCACTAGCTGTAAAAGGAGCGTCAGTGTAGTTCATAGAAGCAACAAAGGCAGCACCTAATGTAGCAGCACTTGGAGCACTAACACCAGTAGTATAGTTTGCAGTCCACGTCTTCATGATTCCTGTAACAGGTGACTTACCAGTTACTGAAATTTGATAGGTAACAGCGGCACCTGGAGTTCCAACAGCAATCGTGTAAACTTGAGGTTTTTCACCCACAACTACACGTCTAGCTGAAACGATTGAACCTTTAGGGATTGGCTTAGATAAGCCTGTGATGGTTATAAAACCACCAGCATCTGTGATGTCAGCAGCAGAAGCTGCTGGCGCATCAATTACGGTTTGAAAAATATTCATTTGTCTTTTTTTTTATTATTAATGTTTTGAAATAAAGGGCTAGTGATTAGCTAGCCCTTCTTTATTTTACGCTGCTAAGAACATATATCCGTGAGCCGCTGGGTTCATTAATTGGGTAGTGCAGTTGTATACCATCTCTTGTTTAGCACTTAAGCTAGAGTTAGTACCATATTGAACAACTTTACCGTCCATATCAATTAAACCATTAATTTTTGACATGATCACATCAGAAGCACCGAAGTAGTACTTTCTCAAGAAAGGCATTGTTCCTTGGATAGTTTTTACTCTGCTTGTATCAAAGAAGAATGCTGAATGAGACTTTTTCAAAATACCTGGCAATACACTTGATACTGCTGGGTAAGCTTGTGAGTTGTTAAACAATGGATTAGTTACAATCTTCAATGTTTTACCATTGTAAGCGTATTTAACCGCATTGATACCCTCTACTGAAACACCACCAATAGTGTTATCAATACCGGGATATGTAATCAATTCTTTAGCCACATTTCTTTGGAATGAACCAACCCATGAACTACCAGCTACAACCAAGATCTCATCACCCATTTGTCCATTGTTAGCAACCATTTGATCGATCATACTTTGTAACAAAGTAGAATCAACTTGTTGGTAAATTGGGAACCAAGTACCACCTTGATTTTGAATTTGCCACTCGAAACCACCACCGATGATCTCATCACCAGCCTCAACACGAGGAGCTGAAATAGTACGAACCTCTTGGTACATAGCTACACGCTCCAACATATCCATTACTGCTGTTAAAGCATAGTAAGGAGTTCCGTTTACGTTAGCGATGAAGGTTGTAGTATTCATCTCATCCATGGTTAACTCAGCTGTATCTCTTAACTGACCAACCACGTTGTATGTTTGGAAAGGTTTGAAGATGATACGCTCTTTGCTACCAGAGTTTGCAGTGTTTGAAATATCACCACGATCTGAAGCTTGTGTGTTAGCAGCAAAGTCAGCAGCTCCGAAAGAACTTCCGCCCGAAGGACTGTAGAAGAATTTTAATCTTGCGAATCCAGCACCTTTAGCTTGAACAATAGCCCAAACACCAGTAGATGCTTCAACTGCGTTACCAACCCTTAGCGAAGCAAAGGTAGGATCGTCCCAGTTTACGGTAATTGTACTATCAGCATTGGTTGTTTTAGAAGCAATACTTGCAGCAGGATAAGGATTACCTCTACGGTAAATCTCAAATTTTCTTTGACCAGACTTAACTAGCTCTGCGCTACCTAAGGCATTCGTCAATTTGTTGAACATTGTTAATTGAGGAAATTGCTCAATTACGAAGGGTTCAACCATTCTTTTGTCAACCAAGATGTCAGTGAACATCTGGTTGTAGGAACTAGTTCCTGGGTAAAAGTTTGAAGGAGCACTCATTTTTTATTATTTGTTTTTATTGTTGTGTGAAACTCGTATTCGTCTTACTAAAGTAATCCGTAACATCTTTATCTTGTTTTCCTCTGTTATCAACAGGAGGGGCAGTAACAGTTGTTTTTCCTGCGCCAGGAGCTGAAGGTCTAGATCTTTCATCTATAAAATCAGCCTTAGCCTTTTGAACTAATGCCTTGGCTACTTCTGGACCATATAAGCCCCAGAATCTTTCCATTACTTGTTTTTGGTAATTATAGTTACCGTCTTCTGTCTTGTAATAGTTGATATCATTGAAGCTTTCCTTGATGCCACCTAGGACATCTTTAGTAATCTCAAATGATCCAATTGTCTTACCAGCTAGATTTTCCATAAACTGATCTGCACCTTTCCAGGCCTTTTCAATTCTGGTAGCTTCTTCAGCTATGTACTTGTTTTGCGACTCCTTTTGTTTTTCAAGTATCTTTAGGTACTCGTTGTCAGTTGGAGCTGCGTTTGCTTTTGTTAGTTCTTTAAGTCTAGCCGTAAGATCGTCACGCTCTAAAGATGTTTTACGGTCAAGTATAGACAACTCGTGTTCTATCTTGTCATCGTCTGCACCTTGAGACTTTAAGTACTTAGTGTACATGTCCTCTAAACTTAAATCTTCACCCTTTGGCTTAGCAAAAGATTCAACTAGTTTGTCGAAACTGTAACCTTCAGTGTCTTTAAACTTTAAGTGCAACTTAATTAAGTCATCAGACTCAACTGCTTTGTACTTACTTTCAAGTTCATCGTACTTGGCTTTCCAATCTTCTGGACCTGAATCAGGCTTAGCATCTGCTTTAGACGGGTCTAAAAACCATAGATCGTCTTTGTTTTCTGCCGGCTTTGCTGTATCAGGCTTACCACTTGCGGCTGACTTATCAGTACCACCAGTTATTAAATCTAATTGGGCTTGCACCTCTTCTGGACTTAAAATTGGATCAGGACCCTTATCGTCTGGCTTGGGTGCGCCATCTGGACCTAAATCTTGAAAAGAACTTTCTTCGTCTTTTTTAATAATTTCACCGATCGAATCGTAGAAACCATTTTCCCCTTGGTTTGTATCACTCATTATTTCGCTTAATTTGTTATGCAAATATCATCAAAATCTATAGTACCTACAAATTGAGGCATATAAGTCAAAAAGATGTAGTTGTAATAGTAAAAGCTTGACAAGCTGTTTTGATATGATAATTTAATTTTGTATCTTTGTATAGATATGTCAAAAAATATAAACGTGTATCCAAGTGAGATTCAATTGGATTTAGTAGGTGTGCTAAGGGATATGACCGGAATAAGTAAGTCTCAATTGTACATCATAGCAATGAAAGAGTATATAAATCGAAACTCTGATAAGATTTCAATTTGGATGAAAGAAAACAAAAAAGCCCAGTAGATTCTGGGCTTTTTTTTATTTTAGTTTAGTTAGATAACTCATACTTCGATTATCTTTCACCTCAGGATAACCTTTTATTTTTAGCATTTCGTTTACTTGTTTTAAAGAATAATTTCCAGGAGTCAATCCTGTTCTGTCCATAAAATCTCTCCCTTGAAATACCATTGTTGGTTCAGTGTCCTTTGTCAATTCTTTTACCTTAACAGTATCTGTTTTGATTTGATCAACAGGCTTGTTAACTGTTTTCTTTTGTAAAGCAGGTGTTTGTATGGTTTTATTAACTATAGGTTGTTTAACTACAGTCTGTTGTTTAACTACTGGTTTTGTTTTAACTATATTATTAGGTTTTTCATCTAAAATATAAGGTTGAACAGGTGCTTTATATAAATCTGCCTGAAACTCTTCTTCTAAACTCATATTTGTAGGCAATATTCTTTGCTGTATTTCTCTTAATTTAGGATTTTTTTCTACTGCTGCATCCCAACCTTTTTCAAAAAAATTACCACCATGTCCGCCTTTATTTTCTGAATGCCTATCATGACTAAAAGGCATTGCATTTATTCCACCATATCTACCAAAAGTATCATGCCAGCTTGAAGTAGCGGCATCAGCTTCATCTTGCTCTCTTTTTAAATGTTGTATATCTAATAAAAGCTCTTGAGACCTATTTGGGTTTCCATAATCTCCATTAGCATTTGGAGCCCCTAGTTGAAATTTCTTCAAATAATAATCACTGTAAACTCTATTTGCGGCATTTCTAATGGTATTACTATCATTAAACGCTCTTAATCCTGCATCGTTAGGGTCTGTTACTTTTATTGGAACTCTGCCTCCAACTTTAGCTGCTATTACAGTAGGATCTACATCTGAATAGTGAGTTTGCTGTACATGATTTACGGCAGCGTTGAAAGTATCTTCGCTACCGTAAATTGCATCGTTAACAGTCTCAATTGGCATGTCAGAGTAGTATTTTTTATGGAAATATTCTGTTAAAGCACTCATATTATCTTAATCCTAATGGGTCCTCATTTTGTTGTTGACCTCCTTGTTTAATCATCTCCTGTTGAAGCTTACCTTCGTTTGCTAAGGCTTGCTTCTCTAGTCCACCCTGAACAGCTTGAGCAGTTGAGTTCTCTTGAGCTTGAGCGTTTCTCTCGTTGATAGCAGCTTGTTGCGCCATCTGAGCCTGTTGTTGAGCTATAGCTTTTAACTCGTTTAGTTTGTATCTAGCACTTAGATATTCAAACATCTTACGCTTGCTCTTAAGCATACGAAGCTTCAATAAGTCCATTCCAGACAACTCGCCTCTATTAACCGCTTGAGCAACGTCAGCCATTATCTCTGCCTTCTCTTGGTCATTAGCAGCATCCTCAAGTTTCAATTGGATCATTAAGTCAGAGAACTTTAAATCTTTAGCCTCGAACTTTAACCACTTAACTTGCTTGTCACCTATAATCATTGAAGCATTGAATAGCTCGTTTCTTGTGGCCAACTGCTTAGCAACCTCTGTGGTATAGTTAATAATATTTTCGAAGAACTCAAATATAGCATCGTAGTAAACTTGGATACCCTTGTTAGATTGAGCCTTGTTTATATTCAAAGACTTAGCTGATTGGTATCCAGCAGTAGCACCACGAACACCAGCTGGCAAACTAGCAACATCCTCCATTACACTCTTCATCTCACCTAAGATATTGATCATACCTATTACAGTAGGGTCCATAGTCATATCCACAGGCTCAACTAGTCTTGAGTTTGGATCGTCTTCTTCCGAGGCATCATTTATAACAGTAATACCCATACGAGTAAAGTCTGAAATGATATCCTGTGACCTCATTGCGTCAGGTAGCTTCCAAGCTCTTAAGATGTAGTTCTTGCCCTTTGATCTCGCTATTAACTGGATCATCTTGGTTCTGTACATTGACAACAAGTCAGACATCCTGTACAACTTTTCAGTTACACCTTGAGCATAACCGTATTCTATAACTGGGGTTACAATTTTAAATGAAAGTTCGGTGTCAGAAGGATTGAATTTATCCTCAACAATATTATCACACTCACCATAATCAACCACATACTTGTTGGCAATTAGGGTAGCTTTTCTTCTAGTAGCAGTGAATTTTCCTGGAGCTAACTCCTTAAATCCGATCCACTCAGTTTCAACAATTGTAGCCAGCGGAACGCCAGCGGCACCTTGAGCCCAGAAAATTAAATTAGTATTTGGGAGCATTATATTAAAAGGCTGTTGAAACCTTTGATTTCTAGATAAATGCTCTATCTCTTGTAGTCGTTTGAATCCCAACTGCTCTCCCCATCTAGCCGCAATCTCTGGCGTAGTCATCTGGTATATCTCACCAGCATACCTACCACCCCTGTTTTGTGTTGAGGTTATAGAAGAGTCCCATATTAGATTGTGTGGCGCAACTCGTTTATTAACGGCACGGTCATTGTCAACAATAACACGGATACAACCTACGCCAACAACAAACGCATCTCTAGCAGCTAGAGAGTATAACTCCCTCCACTTGTTTTTATACATGCTATCAACGGCTAGGTTCTCATAGATGGTCTCAGCCATCTCTTTAGCGTTCTCTTGGAAGTGAGTAACCAACTCGTCCTCTTGACTAAAATTGAGTCCTTTCAGTATCTCAGCACCCATCATTCTCATCTGCTCCGCAATCTCAGGATAGTCAAACTTAAATTTGGCCATATCCATCTTTAACTGTTTAGCGGACACAATATCCTCACTAAGACCAATAGCACTTACAATATCCGGAAGCACGTTGACAACATCCTTTACGTTACCCAACATATGGTTGATCAATGTCGAGATTGTTTGATCCTTGAACATTTTAATAGGAAGAACATTATTCTGCTCGTCCCTAACCACGCTAGAGTAATCCGAAACTTGTTGGTTTCCAAAGTAGTAACTGTACCAGATAAGTGAGCGAGAGGCCCACCTTTGTACTAGGTCGCTATCTTGAATACCTGTAATTGATTGGAAGTTAAATAATACTGGGTTGTATTGATTTGCTATGTATCGAGCGTTCTGCATGTACCACTCTGGATCGAGCTGGTCTTCATGTAACGCTTGCTTTGGTTGCAGGGCTGATCCTGGGGCTAAATTACCCGGCATCCCTGTTGTTGTTTCATATACATTATTAGACATATTATAACAAAGATACGCTTTTTTGCTCAGAAAATCAATTTTCTATGTAAGACCAATCCCATTGCTTGGCATCGTCATTCCATTTACTTATCCATCTACCTGTAGATTTTTGCTCCTGTTTCTTTACTTCATCGAAGTCTTGGAACAACATAAGCGAGGTTAAAAACGCATCGGCAGCATCCGCATTCACAACACCTAAATCCAATAAAGACTTTAGTAGTCGAGGGATCTTAATGTTGTGACCATACTTCCTTACAAACCTGTTAGCTAACAAGTATTGGTAATCCTTAACGTCATCAGTCCTGTACAGCCAGTACTTGTCCGCACTAGTCTTTTCCTTGCCATTTGTAAGTCCCAATGAGCCTGGCTTCTTCGCCATGTGAGATTTTAGGCCAGCGTTAATTAAAAAGTTAAGTAGGTTGGTAGCCCCGGCATTCGTCTCTCCCATGACCTTAAACATCTTTGGTCCAGCTGTAGCACCGTAATACTCAACAATATATGAAATAACCCTGTATGCATCCTCTAGCCTATCTGGACGAAACTCGTACAAACATATTGGAGCATAAGATAAACCCATTCCTCCGAAACCTTTGGTAATGCAAAAAGCTAATTTAGATCCACCCTCGTCTCCAGTTTGATTGTCTGTACCAATTGAGTCAATACCTCCGCCATACTTTACGCCTGGCTCAGGATCTTCCACAATCATCACAGCCTCTGGGTCGGTTGATTTGCACGGTTGCAGTCTTATTGTATTGTCGTACTTAGAGATCTTGAAGTACCTAGTTATATCCTTAGCCTCAGCCTCAGCCAGTGCGGTTTTCAGTATGTCTTTAACGTCAGCCTCCCACTTACCAGACATCACAACACCGAAGGCCTCTTCTACAGTCTCTGGGTACTGCCTCTTTATCTTTTCAGCTGCAGCGTGATCAGCATGCTCCAATTGGTTTTGACGAAACTGCTTAGCCTCTTCTATTAAATCGTTTCCGTATTCGTCAACAAAACCCTCTCTACCTAAAAAGAATGGTTTAAAGTAACGCCACAATCCGGATTTAGTCCTACCGTTCTTATCAAGATCTTCTGGGTTTGAATCCTCCCACAACTTAACAAACTCAATTGCACCCTTCTTCTTCATGTCCTCCATGGTGGTAGGAAGTGAAGCTTTTCCGAAGATACGCTTACCTAAGGCTAGCTGCTCCCTTACAGTTGTCCACCATTCTATTAGCGACATTTCTTCTAGAGATCCAGGCTCATCTAAGAATATTTTTCTAGGACGCTTACCCTGGTAAGCACTTGGAATAGTTGGCCTCCAGTCAATAATATTATTAAGACCAGCCTTGTATCCTCCGCCATCCATCTTCTCGCCCATAAAGGTAAGTTCGGATACAATCTCTTTTGTTCCCTTAGATTCGTTTGATACTGGCTTTATCCAGTTAGGGATTCTTTTGTGAGATCGCATTAAACGACTTTTGAATAAGTTGTTCTTGGCCTCGGTAGCATTTAAGGATTGCATTCCGTACAAGCACTCTTCATCAACAAGCGTTGCAGCATTGTACAGAGAAGATAACGCATATTCGGTTTTCCCGAACCTCTTATTAGTGCTCATTATCAGACCATAACAGTTTTCCGACTTCTCAGCCATGTCCATTACATAGTACCACTTTGCAGCGGCAGCTCTATACTCTGGGTAGCCATCTTTTGTTAAGGCACCCATGAACCAATAAGTTAAACAGAAGTAATGATCACCAGTAATGTAAGTTGGAACCCCGTTATTCATAAACCAGTATCCATAAATACGCCTATTCATTTCCCTTTCAATGATTGTAGACTTTTCAGATTTGGTCATGTCCTTAGCCTCCTCATCGCTTGGGATGTGAGGTCTGTTCCATTTCTGTTCCTTTTTAGGCAAGTCATGCCCTATAATCGTTTTTAGACTGGGAACAGGTGGGGTTGTATAAGTTTTAAAAAACCCCTCTATAATAATTTCTATTGTTTGACCCTCTTTAAATTTCGCCATTTTTTACTTTCTTTCTAACTTCATCAACTAGAGACGTTGCCTCCTTAACAGCGTTTGTTACGTCTGCTGGTTGCATTTTTTGTCTCAATAGTTCTAACTGTTCGAAATAAAGATTTAGGGATTTCATGTACTTGTCTACCTTATCAAACGCCCTAGTATCGTCATCCTCATTAGATGAAGTCATAGGCACAGGCTTTTCTTTGAGCTCCTTGGCCCACTTGTTAAGCTGTGTTAAAATAGATACATAGGTCACATAGTATGGTGACTCTTTAAGTGTTTTTAACTCTTCCCTTAGTTTCTCTAACTCTTCTTTCATTTCTTTGTACTCTTACCGTTAGCCCCGTTTCTTGCTCTGTTTTTTGATGCCGATTCTGACACCATCTTGCCGGATTTAGTGTGGCTCATATCCTTGCCATCACCGTTACCATAAGTCCCCCGACTTCTGTTTTCCTTATTTAGTTCCGCACGATACTCCTTTTGTTTCTCGGTCTTGTTCAACTTGCGTTGGTACTCCCTGTGTTTCTCTGCGGCTTTAGGATTTTCCTTGTAGTATTTAGATGTTTTTCCTGCCATATTATTATCCTATTACGTTGTAACATAATTGAAAACTAGCTGGATTTGTCGTTCCAATATTATAAACTCTTACATATATAATTCCACTTGAATCTATAAAGTATCCAGCTATTATTAATCCAGTATTGGTAGGTGAACTTAAATATTTAATACTAAAATCTATTATAGCTGCTTGAGCTATAGTAGCATTTCCAAAATAACTATTAGTTATTGTATATGTTTGACTAGTACCTAAAGTTGGAACTGTATTAAATGTAATTAATCCACTAGAAGTAGAAGTAGTAGCAGAAGTACTTCCACTATAAGTTGCACTTGTATTTACATTAGTTTGAACTTTAGTCCAAGTAGGTAAAGTACTTGAAGTATCCATATAGGTAAACCACATACTTCCATTTTGACTTGTTAATGTAGCATAAGTTCCTCCATTTACATCTCTTTTACCTATAACATTATAGGCAAACCAATCACCAAACATACGGTTAGTACCTGAACAGTTTGGTGGCATACTAATAGAACTATGAAGTAAATAAGTTTGATAACCAGCAGGTTGAGAATAATGAGCAGCTGTTGTAAAAGTACTTATACCTATAGCAGTTGCTCCCAAATTAGTATTTGATACAGTTCCAGAATAACCATCTATATTAATACCAGTTAAGTTTTGAGCAGCACTAGCTCTATTTACAGGAATACTTGTAGTTCCTAAATTAAAAGAACTAGTATTATAAAAACCATTTGTTACTGTAGCTGCGTTACCATCTATATTAACTCCTGATAAGGTTTGTGATGCACTGCTTCTATTTAAATTAAGAAGAGTTGTACCTATATAATATGAAGTATTGAAAGGAGCATAAGTAGTATTATCATAACTAACAGTTGTTCCAGATACTTTTACAAATCCTGTTCCATTTAAAAAAGATGAAATAGGAGCATATCTTAAATCAAACAATCCTTGTAACCAGATTCTTACTTTATCTAAAGTAGATATTTTAATTTCTGTTCCTTGTTCTACTACAAGTTTATCAGTTGAATTAGTAGTTGTTGTTGTGTCAAATGAAAATAGTCGTTTTTTTATTGGTAATGTCATGGTATTAAATAATTATCATTGTTATCTATAAGATATTCTTGTTGATTTCCAATAAGATATACCCAATCTTTTTCTGTACACTTTTTACTATCTTTTAATTTCTTTTTTATTTTTAAATAATCACTAATAGTAACAACATAATTTCTAAATAAAACTTTATTATTATTATCAAGAATAGTTAAAAACAAATAATAATTAGACCTTTTTACATATATATAATAGTTACACCATAAATATACTGTAGTTAGTTCATCAGGAGCAAGATCTATTGGAACCCAATTATCATAGGTTATCCCATAATTAGTTGTAAATACTTCACTATACGGATTCATATTACAAAAATAAGTAAAAATCCTTTCTCCACAACATAAATATAATCTTCTACTTCTATATCATGTTCTTTATAATTACTTATAAAAGTATTAGACGTAGTTAAAGCATCTTCAAGTTCAGTATGGAATAGCTTGATTATCATTCAGTTTCTTTTATTCCTTGTTGTTTCCTAATCTTCAATCCTTTAACCATTATCTTTCTTCTAAACTTATATTCTTCAAATGTTTCTCCTGCAATAGCTTGTCTTTCAGGATTATAAGATTTAAATAACCTAGTCCCATCTTCAAAAGTAACATAAGGAACAGCATAATGTTTATCTAAAGTTTCAGTTAATTCATCAGGCAATTCAATACCTATTTCATTTAAACTACTCTTCAATTCGTTGTCCATAACATCCAATTATATGTGATTCATAAGTAATTAAAACTTCTTCTCCTTCTATATACACTATAGGAATGTTTTTATATTGAGTTTCTCTACCATTTTCCCATAAATTAGGAAACATATTAACATCTACAGCAACTACATCTCCTTTTTTATATGGAGAATTATGATGAGAACAAGCTACAACAGCTTTATATTCAGCTGCTGATGCAGGAATAATTACACCAGAAGGTAGAGTTACATCTTCTTGAGGTAATGGTCTAAGTAACAACCTGTTAGGTGCAGGTAGTTTAAATCCTTTTAAATCAGGAATACCTTCAAATTTACTTTCTTCTTTAAACTTAACTTCTGTAAGGATACCATCTGATCCTATAGATAATTTTGATTTTGTTTTTTCTTCTTTCATATTATTCTTTTGTTGTTGATACAAATACCTTAGATATTAAATAAATACCTTTCATTTTTTTATGTAATAATCCTAAATCTGTTAATTCTTTAACAATAGCTTTAACTCTTCCATCTGATAAATTTAAACTATTACATATCTTTATCCTAGAAGTAGAATTAGAAAACCACAATTGATTTTCATCCATATTTTTAATTAGTTCATTATATACATGAATTTGACTCATTGTTTTACATTCATCTATATAAGTTTTATTTTCAGTTATCATCATTTTAACAAACCTAAACATTTTAAATTCATTTGCTTCAGAATTATGGTACAAAGATAATCCTATATTTCATTACTACAAGTAATATTTTTCATTACTATAAAAAATAATACTTAATATATTGTGGATAAATAGTTTAAAAACTTTACATGATAAATTAGTGGACACTTTTCCAGTACTACAGCTTGTGATACTTCAAGTAATGCAGCTTGTAGTACTTCAGTACTATAGCTTGTAGTACTTGAAGTAATAGTGCTGTATTACTATCTCAAGTTAAAATGCTGATTTATAATCCATTAAGTAAATACCTCCTTTATAGTCTAAAATATGATAGGTAAACTTGTCAAGTATTTAAACCCAATCAGGTATAAACTCATTTAATCTTAAAGCAATTATACCCTATCAGGTATTTTATACCCTATTAATATAATTTTTTTTAAAATTTTTTTTAAATTTTATGAGTGTGGAAGGGGTTGGCAGGTTAAACCAAACCCCTTCTCCAGTTTCGGAGTTGCTTGTATCCCGTCATGTTTTGTGACGAAACAGTTTTCCAGCTCCTTATTATGTAAACTTTCCCAACGAAAGGTGCGTTTATTGACTTTACAATCCAAAAAGAGCCTAGTCAGCAGCTTCCTGAACAAGAAGAAAAACTGTTCATTTCTTTTGTCAACCTTTAAACAGCCATAGACGGCATATATTATTATGAACAAAATCGTTAAAGCTTTATTACAAGCTAAATTTCCTACATTAAATGTAGAAGACCTTTTCGAGGTAATCAGTTCAACTTCTAATCCAGAAATAGCAACAGAAGTTTTATGCGGCTTATATGAAGCACCTAAAATAGAAGGTTTTGCTAAAGACATTAATTCAGAAGTTAATCGTGTATTCTTATCTTATGATAAATATAAAAACAAAGTAACTTATTCTTATAATAAAAGAGAAAGCAAACAAGTTGATGTATTAAAATCACGAACAGAAGAACCAACTTTTGAAACTAAATCATTATCAGGTTATTACCGTAGTGATAAAGCTAAAGAATTAGGTATTACTGAAGAAGAGTTTAAAACTTTGTATGAAGAAATAACTGTATTTGGTAAAATAGAGGAATCTAGCAGAACAAGTGAAATTTCTTTAGAAAGTTGGAACAAGTAAAAACATTAAAGGGTGAAATGCCCTTTTACTAATGCAGCTAACCATTTGGTTAAGAGTCACAAGCCTCTATAAATTGCAGAGTGGTAAATTTGTCAACCCTTAATCATTTAAATATCATGAAAATCATCACAGCACCAATCATTAAAAAATTCTTTGCTGAAAAAATCGGCAAAACAGCTATTGAAACAACTGAAGGAACAGTATTTGTCAATGGTAATCACGAAGCTTCAGAGGCACTATTAGCTAATATTGTTATCAACGAAGTAGGTGATAAATTTATTGCAGCTAAAGATAGCTCTAAAGGCTATTACAAAGCAGGTGACACAGTTGTTCGTAAATCACAATCAATTGAATTTAAATCATTTGGAGGTGATAACAAAGCAACACAATTTGCACAAGGAGCTAAAGCTTTCGGATTGCAATTGATTGTCCAAATGTAGCCAAGTTAGCAAGGTTAACACTTATCGAAGAAATTCGGTAAGTTGTTAATCGTACTTGTTTTCTTGTTGTTTTGTGCCAACTTTGCCAACTTTGCTAACTCTTTGGCAATTAATTTGCTTGTAAGTTATTGATACTTAGTTTGTTAAGCTAATAGTTCCACGTGGAAAGTATTGTGTAGAGGATAATAGTGCAGATTATCAATAAAAACCGAAAGTAGTAATACAAGTAGGTTTTTTATTTTATCTCACTTATTTCAATTACCAATCAAAATAATTCAATCCATTTCAACCCAATTTAAAAAACAATTTATACAATATGAATGTACTAATTGAACATTACGCAAAAAAAGACAATGGTAGAGATACTTTATATTTTGAAGGTAAACCAGTTACGAAAGTGACATTGGTTAAATTACCTTTAAAATTTGGCTATGGTTCTTATAATGAACCAAAAAAAGTTCTTAATTGTGAAATTGATGTTGAAGATATTATTAAGATTACACCAGAAGGTGAATTAAATATGTCTGATAACTAACAATCTTGAGTTCAGGGGAGATTACTTCAAACCTGAACTTAATTTCCTAATGCACTAACCTTAGGGTGAGCAGTTGTAATCTTAATAGTAGACCGTTGAAAAACACGGGATTACAACTAAGTGCAGAGGGATTAAAAGGTATTCTGATAGCCTAATAAACAGATAGTTATGCATAAAGTAAAGTAAAGCCTTTACAACACTAAAAAAACAGAAAGTGTTCAGTTGCATAGTGATAACAACCTGCAAATTAAAATGCACCACAACTCACCTAACCTCCCAAGGGTGAGCAGTTGTAATATCCAATTGGAGGTAAAGATGCCTGAACCTGAGAAATAGGAAGTAGCAGAAATGTGAAACATCACCTAGCAGCTAAGGATTTAAAGAACGCCAGTTCTTCTATTACAACTGAGTGCAGAGGACACCAATTTCTTTGATATGGTTTTCTTTATTGAAAAACAGCACCTAACTAAAATAAAAAGGATAGAGTTAAATGTAGTTGCAAATGCAAGGCTATACATCTGTAACCTTTTGTTTATTGAACCTTCTAAAAAAAAGAAAACTACTAAGAGTTGTAGGTTCTGTAAAGTAAATATCAAAGTTTTAAGTATAAAATACAAATTAATAAACTATCTAAATAATATAACTATGCAGTTTATAAAAAGCGAAAGAAGATTTTTAAAAAATACTTCTACAATACCTACATATTTCTTGTCGGATAAAATAAAATCTTATATAAAAGAAGATTTAAATTTTATGCCTGAAAATGTATATGTTTCTAATGCTGCTGGAGATTATGTATTTATATCAATCGTAAAAGATAATGATGTTTATACATTAACCGATTCTTTTTATTTAGAAGCACAAATGAAAGATTTTGGTATTAAACCCTACTAAAAAGGTCAGTTAGAGCTGTGATAACTGTAAAGCTCTGTTTACAATAAAAAACTTAATAACTTCTCAAGTTGTTGAGAGCACCAGTTTCTTTAGATAATAAAAATAAGATTCCTAACACGAAGTAATAGTCTGTATGACTGGATGAGTAGTGGTTAAGCTTATGCTTTATAATGTATACCTTATAGAATAAATCAAAGTTTTAGGTGTAAAACACAGGTGAAATACTAATCAATTCATACTTGGTAAAGAAAGAAAGAGAATAGATTATTAAAAATAATCGCAAGGAATATATTATAGGTTAGAGGAGAGTTGCCTCAATACTACACAATCAGTAGTCTTAATATATTTCCTTGCTATTTTTAAAACAAACAATTAATTACTAACAATAAATATTAAACAAAATGATAGTACAACATCCAAATGGCAATTCTTATCTATTTATAGATAATCGAGTATTTGTTTCAGCCTATAATGAAACAACAAAATCAGTAATAAGTGTTAAATTAGATTTATCTTTACCATTAAATGATTGGGAAAAAGAACAAATTAAATTACACATTGGAGATATATTACCTGATGGTTATATTTACAAAGTAGTAATTCATAGTTATGGTTCACATGATTGTATTTCATATAATAATCTAAAAAATGCTTTAGATTGTGCAAATGAATATAATGAAGATAATGGATTTGCTGATTTATATACAAATAATCCAAATGTAGATACTGTACTTAGTGGTGGAACAGTTTATTATTTAGAAGATTTTGATAAATTAGTTTATCCATATAATAATCATGATTGTAAAGTTCTTTGTAATTCTTATTCTACTTTAGCATATATGAAGAATATAGATAAGGAAGAAGCTCAATCACAATTAAATGGTTTAGAAAATCAAACTTATGAGTAATCAACCTGTTTACTGGAAACAACGCAATGGTGAGTTAATATCTATAGATAATATGGATGTTAACCACCTTCGTAATGTTCTTAAAATGATTGTGAAGAACAGTAACAAACATAAAATTGAATGGTTCAATAATTTACACTATGGTAATAAAATAGCTTATGTATCTGATATACTTGGTAAATCTGATTATGTAGCTTTAAATCATGAAATAGTTAAAATATACGATACTGTTCATAAAAAAAAACAAAAAGAATTTAAACTTAATGGTGATATGGCTAATGAATTTAATGATTTACCTGAATCTATGGATATAGGTAATAACGAATTAGGACATTATTAAAAAATTAAATAAATATACAATTAAATAAATATGAAAACAATTACATTAACACCAGAAGAGTACATAACATTTTGTTTAATAATGCAACAAGATGCTTATAAAACAGCAACAACAGTAACAGTTTACACTAAACATAGTGTTATGATTACAGCAGATAATAATTTTCTGTTATCATTAGGTTATTAACAATATTAAACTCTATTCATTGAGTTTAAATTAATCAAGTACAATTGTAATAATATATTTGTATGGTACATTTAAGTACTCAAATGAATTGTTTAAATATTCGTAAGTTAAAAGCTTAGTATTATAACTACTTATTACAATTTGTACAAGATTAAAAACCAATAAACAAAAAAACAATTTAAACAAAAATAAATATGAACTACAAACGATTATCACTTTTA
Organism: Pseudomonadota bacterium; assembly: GCA_037134595.1. Lineage (GTDB taxonomy): Bacteria > Pseudomonadota > Alphaproteobacteria > Rhodobacterales > Rhodobacteraceae > Stagnihabitans. The sequence continues at coordinate 6,414 of JBAXLX010000010.1, read as the reverse complement.
GTATTTTTCGGTGGAATTATACTATTATTAACAGCTATGATTTTCATACCTGTTGGAGGAATGGCAGAATCAAATCCTGACAGAGATGCAAATGCTTTCTTTTTTGGCTTTGCTGAAATTATTACATTACTAGGATTAATTATGTACACTGTAAATCACATTAATGAAGAAAAAAGAAAAGAAAGATTACAAGATTTAAAAAATGAATGTGATTTAAATGCTTATGAATCTACATTAGGAGAAGAACAAGTATGAAAAAATACATAATAATAGATTTAAATACAAATAAAGCTTTATATGCTTTACAAAATAAAACAATTATGTTTAGTACTTTACAAGCAGCAACAGAATTTGGAAATCAAATGTGCAATTCATTTTTAGCAATTGAAATAATAATATGAAAAAACTATTAACAATACTAATACTAATCGGGATGATTAGTATTAGTGTATCATCATGTGGTACAAAGCACGTTTGTGGTCATTATTCTAAACAATACGGTAGACCATAAAAACATTAATGATTTGAACTCTAAAGAAGGACAGCCTACATCCTTTGTAGTAATTCCAGGCTAGAGTTCAATCATTATTTTATTAACAATAATTAATTAAAACTATGACACATTCAGAACAAGCAACAGCAGATGCTAGAAAAGCACAAATTCAAATTGAAATCAATTCTCAAAAAATAGATATAGATAAAACTATATTTGTTAAAACAGAAGATGATAAAAAAGCTTTAAAAAAAGCTAAGTTATTAGTAGGAACAGTTAAAGGATTAAGAGATGACTTTATCAAAGCTATTATTAGTTCTAGTCCTAATTTTGGTAGTTTATCATTTAAAACATTTTAATATGAAAATATTCACATTAATAGGAGGAATAGCTTTTTCAATGATATTTGTAGGAACATTGCTTCAAAATGTAGTAATAACTTACAAAACAAATCTTAACATAATAATATGTCATCCTATACCAGTAGCAGTAATATGCTCATTTGCAATAGGATTGGCAATGTTTTGTTTTGCTATTAGTTATTATTGGAAAGAAAAAGTTGATTTTCCTAATGAAATAAGGAGGTATTAATGGAGTCAACAACAGTATTTTTAATATGTGTTGCAGTAATGATTATAGCAATCTTATTTTACGAATGGATTGAAAAAAATCTATTTAAGTAATTTAGTTCTTTATTTATTGGTAATTTTATTATCTGTAATGTTCAGAGATGTAATAAAATTAAAAGAGTCTATTATCTCTTTAAAAAAGATGAATAGGTGAAAGTAACAACCAAAAGATTACTATTAAACAACAAAAATAAACAAACAATAACATGAGTACATTAAGATTAGTATCAGTATCAGAAGTAAAAACAGAAAAAGAAGGTTCATCAAGATCAGATGGTAAAGTAAACAGACAGTATTACACAGCTGAATTTAATAATCCAGCAAATCCATTTGGTAAATCTGTAAGAAGAACATTTTGGCAACAACATAATGCAGATGGTACTTTAGCTGAATGGAGAGGAGCAAATCCTAAAGATGTAAGTAAATTTATAGGTAAAGAAATTCCAGGTCGTATTGTATCAGGAACTACTGAAGCTTATGAAATTATTAGTTATGGTGGTGAAGTTAGAGAAGCTACAACTTATACAGCTGTAGTATTGGATGGTGAAACACCAGAAGCAGTATTTAAAGCAAGTGGTAAAATTTTATTAGTTGCTGCACAAACAATTGCTGCTATTGAAGCATTTTAATTTTAAATAGGGAGAGAAATCTCCCTATTTTTTAACCCTTAAAACAATAATATTATGACTGATATTTTGCCAGTAAATGAACAAAAAAAATTAAAATGGAAACTTAAAGATGGTACTTTAAAAGATTTCAATGAATTAACTAATGAAGAATTAAAATTATTTCGTAATATTGCAAAAACTAAAGTTGATGTTTATTATAGAAATTATGAGTTCTTTAGTGAAATGTTAAATCAATTAGATGATGAAGTAGTTGATAGATTAGCATTAGCTGAAGAAGCAGTAAAACAACTTCAAGTATTAAATGCAGAATAATTAGTCATAGACGTATGAATCGAAAGCTTAATATGCTTAAATTACATAAAAATAAGATTTAGAATGTAATTGCACACTTTATTAACTGAATCGTAGTCAGCATAGTTAGGATTCTATGGTTTATAAATCCATAAATAATGTTCATGGTGTATAAGGAGATCTTATAACGAGTTAATTACAATTATTAATCATTTAAAAAAATTACTAATTTGTTAAATACAAAACTTTTTGAAACAAACATTATTTAATTAATAAAATTGGGGCATCTTGGTATTGACAGGAGTGTTCAGCCAAATAACAATTACGACAAGGATGATATTATACTTGTAAATGTATATCAAAAAATAAACGACAAAACAAATACAATATCAGAAAATTCTAGGAATTTTGCTGATGCAGTAGAAGCAAAAATCTTCAGCTTAGTTAGACAAGAAGAAGAAATGTTGATTGCAGCTTAGTAATAAGCTAAGTTTATTAGAACTTAAAACTAATTGGTGGTTGTTGACTTTTATCAGTCAGCCCTTTCTTTTATAGAAGAAATAAATAATCTATTATTCGTAGTTAAGTTGTTATTCAGCAGCTAACTGGACAGGGGTTCGACTCCCCTATGCTCCACAAAACCTATTCTGCATAATAGGAAATTTCATAATAAATTGTTTAAATTAAGGGGTAAAAAGGAAGATGCAGCTTCCTTTTTTTATTTATAAATATATGATAATAATAATTTTAACAATAGTAATATGGGAAATAATAAAACCATATTTAATAAAAATGTTTCATAAAATATTAGGAGAATAAAAATATGAATTGGATAAATGTAAAAGATAGATTACCTTCAAAAGAAGAAGCAAAAAAATTAATATTAATTTGGTTTAAAGATGTTGATGATACAGAAAGTGTCAATTTAGTATTTTTTTATCATGAAGACGATGAAGAATTATTTGGATATAAAAATCAATTTGTATTTACTTATAATGGAGGAGAATTTGAAACAGATTACACTGATATTGTAACTCATTGGTGTATTCCAACTAAACCTGAATAATTATGATAAATAAAACAAGTGATAGAACATTAAAACAAACTTCTGATATAGAAAAATGGGTTAAATCTGGAGCTAAAGGATATTTTGAATGGGCAACAGGTACAGGTAAATCTTATCTTGCTTGTTTAGCAATTAAATTATGTAATGAAAGACATTCAGATAAACAAATTAATGTTGTTGTACCTACAAATGTTTTAGCTGAAGCTTGGACTGATGAAAAGAAAGGCCATATTAAAATTCATAATCTTAAAAACGTAAATGTTTATGTTATAAATACTTATGTTAAATCTGTACATGATTGTGCTTTATTAGTAATAGATGAGGTACATACAGCTACTGGTGCTAAAAGCAAATATTTTAATACTGTTATTGATAAAACTAAGTTTAATTGGATATTATGTCTTTCAGCTACATTAGAAAAAGAACATAAAGAATTTTTACATAAACGTAATATCAATTGTATCAGTAAGTTAACAGCTGATGAAGCTGTAAATAATGGATGGTTAAGTCCTTATAAAATATTATGTGTACCAATAGAATTATCAGAAATTGATAGAGAAAGATATGATAAAATGCACAAAGAATTTAATAAGCATTTTGCTATGTTTAATTTTGATTTTGATTTAGCAATGAAATGTGTTGTAGATAAAACAGCAAGACAAGATTTAGCTAATAAACTTAATTGGCAAGTTGAAAGAGTAACTGTAGCTACTATGTCCTGGAATAGAAATATGAGGTTTCGTAAAGAATTTTTATATCATATTGAATCTAAAATAAATGCTGCTATTGAAATAACTAAAACTTTAGGTATGCAAAGTATTTTATTTGGTCAATCTATTGCAGGTGCTGATAAAATATCTAATGAATTAGGAGAAGAATGTGTTGAATATCATTCTAAACTTGGTGCTAAACAACTTAAAGAAAACCTTAAAAAACTTAAAGATGGTAGAACTAAAGTTAAATATATATCATCAGCTAAAGGATTAGAAGCAGGTTTTGATTTACCTAATCTTCAATTAGGTGTAACTTGGTCTAGAACTTCAAAAGCACTTAGAGCTACTCAAACTTTAGGTCGTTGTTTAAGAAAATATGAAAGCAAAATAGCTTATTTTATTGAATTATATGTTCCTGATACACAAGATGCTAGATGGTTAGACAACTCTCTTAAAGGACAAAAGAATGTATTAAAACTTAATTCAATAGAACAAGTATATCAAATAATAGAAATGGATAAACAAAAATTAATATGAATGATGTAGAAAAATTTATAAATTATATATTAGTAAGTAAAAAAATAGATTTATTACCTGATTATATTTTATACAAAGAAAATTTTAAAGTAATTACAAAAGAAGAATTGTTTCAAAATGTTGCTTATATATACAATGTTAATTATTATGATTTTATAAAACCTTTAAAATCTAGAGAAAGAAAATCTAATCTTATTGTTCATGTTAAAGGTAATTTAGTAAAATGGATATTAGATAATGGAATAAAAGGTTTTACTGTATCTAATATTTATAGAAAATTATATAATCAAGAAAGACATCATTCTGTAGCAATTCATCATAGAAAAAAAGAATTTTGGGGTAAAGAATTAGAAACTTATACTGAACTTTGTAAATTTTTAGATGAACATGAAATAATATGGGAATAAATGAAGTTATTTTAGAATTAAGCATAGCATTAAAAAAATCATTACCTATTGACAATTTAATTACTAAATATGGGATAGAAATAGTTTCTGATGCTATGCTTTTTATTGAACACGATAATAAAGAAACAATTGAAATAGAAGAAGATGAAATTATGCAAAGATTGTAAAACTCCTTGGTGGTGTAAACCACACAATGAATGTGAATTAAAAGCTATTGAAAAATTAGAAGATGAAAGACAATCAGAAGAACATCAAAATATGATTGAAACTGTAATGAATAATAATAATGAATACGAAGATATTTAACATGGAAAAACCACAAGAAGAACCTAAACAAATTAAATGTTATTGTGGTCATACAAGCTATTGTGATTGTGGTCCATTAGATGAAACTAAACAAGAAACACTTGAAGAAGTTGTAAATAATTTTAAAAAAACTGATGTTTATATTAATGAGATAAAACAAGAACAAGAAAGGATGTATAGTGAGGAAGATTTAAAATCAGCATTTTTTAATGGTGGTGATATGAAAGATATAGAAGAATTTAACCATTGGTTTGAACAATTTAAAAAGAAATAAGATTATGAAAAATGTACTATTAATTTGCTTATTGGGATTATTTGGTTGTAATAATGATTACAAAGTTATTGATACAAAAATAATAAAAGGTAAAGTTTCTTCAATAGAAGGAGGGTTTAGAGGTAGAGCATCAACAATGCCTAAATTGTATGTGCAAGACAATAAACATACTTTTGAAGTTGATATACCATTTGCTAACAAAAACGATTATAAAGTGGGAGATAGTATTACTTTGATCATTCAACAAGTTGAACAATTTAAAAAGAAATAAGATATGAATATACTTTTAATATTAATAGCACTTTGTATAATATCGGTTTTTATACCACACAATAATGAAAAGTATAATTTTAGTTGGCATTCTAGAATATTATGTACAATCACTTCACTATATTTTATAGTTTGGATTGTGTATAAACTACTAACAATTTAAAAAGAAATAACATGAACACAGATAAAGAATTTGTACCTTACCAACAAGCATTAGCTTTAAAAGAATTAGGATTTGATGAACCTTGTTTTAAAAAATATATAGCAGGATGTTTATGGAGTAATCCAACAACTCCTGAAACATATCAAAAGATACACCCAAATAGTTCTGATTGTTCAGCCCCACTTTACCAACAAGCATTTAGATGGTTTAGAGAGAAGTATAACCTATTAGGTATTGTGGGTTATTGCGATGATAATAGTGGTAAATTTATGTCAGTAATTGATAAGATTAATAGTGACATTGATTATGATATGAAAGGTAAAGATACCTACGAAGAAGCAGAACTTGCTTGTTTAATTAAATTAATAGAAATAGTTAAATCTAAATGATACTACAACTTAATCCAATGATACCTATATTTAGAGTATCAGATAATATGGAAGGCTATGCTTTTCTTGTAATTGATTACAGCCAAGAGCATAATCTTCTGTTTACTTGTGCTATGGATGATGGTCAGATTTGGACTCTTAGCAATCATGAAATAAAATTTTGTAAAAATATATCCTTAGATAGAAAATAATATGAGTAAACAAACAGCAACAGAATGGCTATTCAAGCAATTGTGGGAGGAGCCGA